>JAZRVX010000173.1:0-16390 GCA_045599455.1 Faecousia sp.
CAAAAAAATAAGGAGAGCCGAAGCTCTCCTTATTGATTTTTCCGTTAATTAGGCAACAGCGTTCACAGTGACATGAGCGGTGGAAGCGGGGAACTCGGGAGCGTCGCTATCGATGACGATGGTGCCGGCAACGATGTCAGCCAGCATAGCCTCGTACTCAGCAACGGTCCAGCCCTCCAGAGACCAGGTAGCCACGGGCAGGCCCACAGCGTTCTCAGCAGCACCCAGGGTGATACCGGAGTTGTCGCCGATGAAAGCAGCCCAAGCATCCTCGGACTCAGCAGCGGTGCAAGCCAGCTTAGCAGCCTGGCCGATGCCCTTCAGAGCGGAAGTGATGACGGTAGCAGACTCGAAGGACTGGTCAACATCAACACCGATAACATTGCAGTCGTTTGCGGAAGCAGCAGCGGTGATGGACTGGAAGATGGAGCCGCCGCAGGAGAAGATGACCTCAGTGCCGTTCTCGTACCAGCCGGAAGTCATGGTCTGCATCTCGTTAGAGGGAGAGAAGGATGCGCCGTACAGCCAGGTGTAGTTCATCTCGACATTGACATCCTTAACAGCTGCAGCTGCCTCAGCGCCCTGCACATAGCCGTAGCCGTAACGCAGGCAAGCGGGATTGGTACCGCCGCCGCCGCCGCAGAAGCCCAGCTTGGTGTAGCCGTCCATAACAGCAGCGTAACCGGCCAGGTAGCCGCACTGCTCCTCACGGAAAGCGATGCCGGCCACATTGGGCAGACCCAGGGACCAACCGTCGATGAAGACGAACTTCACTTCGGGGAAAGCCTTAGCAGCCATCTCCAGAGCGGTGCCCTGCATGAAACCTGCAGCAACAACAACCTTAGCACCGTTGTCAACAGCCAGCTTCATAGCATCGAAGCGGTCGTCGTCGGTAGCCTGGTCGCCGTTAGCGGGCTGGTAGTACTTGTAGGTCTTACCGGCAGCCTTAGCGTACTCTTCAACGCCTTCCCAGGTGCCCTGGTTGAAGGACTTGTCCATCAGCTGACCCACGTCGGTGACGAAGGCAACTTCAAAGGTGCTGTCTGCTGCGGGAGCAGGAGCAGTGGTGTTGTCGGCAGGAGCCTCGGTCTTAGCGCCGCAAGCGCACAGGCCCAGAACCATGACGACAGCCAGAAGCATAGCAATAAACTTCTTCATGTTTCATTTCCTCCTAAAAATTTGGTGGTAGTAATTTACCTGCTTGCATTATCGCACAAGGATTTTTAAAAATCAACCGAATTTGTCGGGATTTGTAAAGAATCGGTGAATTGTACAAGAAACGCATGTTTTCCGGGGGCGATAACCAACAGTTTGTGAGGTCGTGTCCACATACAGATGACAAATGAAATTATGTGCCGTAGCTGCCGTAAAAATACGGGGCGCAAAGAAGACTTCCGGACGGAGAAAAGTGTTGCTATCTCAGGGGAAAACAGAAAGACCCCGCCGCGAAGAATGGGCGGCGGGGTCTTCGTTTAATCGTTCATGTATTTGCCGGCGGAGAAGCTGTAGGGCAGTAGCTGGGGCAGTGTGACGGTCTCAAAGCTTCCGTCCGCACCCACTAAGTAGATGATGAAATCGTCGTCGCAGAACTCCCGCATAACCTGACGGCACACGCCGCAGGGCGGGAAAGCACCTGTGATGATACCGTCCTTGCCGCCGCATACGGCAATGGCCTTCAAATCCCGGTGGCCGTCATAGACCGCCTTGAAAATGGCGGTGCGCTCGGCACAGATGGTGGGAGTGAAAGAGGCGTTTTCAATGTTGGCTCCCTCGTAGACAGTTCCATCGGCGCACAGCAGGGCGGCGCCTACCTTGTAGCCCGAGTAGGGGGCGTAGGCGTGGGTCATGGCTTCCTCGGCGCGCTTTACAAGTTCAGCCGGTGTCATTTCAAAATCTCCTTTGCAAAGCTCTTGCCCGGGGTCTCAAAGGGAACCCCCAGCAGCTCGGTGACGGTGGCGGCAATGTCGGCAAAGCTCATTCTGGTGCCCAGATTCACAGGCTTTATCTTCTCGCCGAATATCATCAGCGGCACATACTCTCGGGTGTGGTCGGTGGTGGCGGCATAGCCGGGGTCGCAGCCGTGGTCGGCGGTAATCATCACGCAGTCGTCCTCCCCCAGTGTGGGCAGGAATGCGGACAGCCACATGTCAAATTCTTTCAGAGCCTTGGCGTAGCCGGGGATATCCCGGCGGTGGCCGAACTGCATGTCAAAGTCCACCAGGTTCACAAAGCACAGACCCTCAAAGTCCTGCTTGGCGTAGTCCACGGTGTGCTGCATGCCATCGGCATTGGACTGATTGTAAACATGCTCGCTGGTTCCGCGGCCTGCGAAGATATCATAGATTTTGCCCACAGCCAGCACCTTTTTGCCGCTTTCTAAGATAGCATCGAGCATATTGTAAGGTGCTTCCAGAGAAAAGTCGTGGCGGTTTGCGGTGCGCGTGTAGCCGCTTTCTTCATTTCCCACATAAGGGCGGGCGATGACGCGGCCAACGCCGTGGACGCCTGTTAAGATGGCTCTTGCCTTGCGGCAGGCATCGTAGAGCTCTTCCAAGGGGATGAACTCCTCATTTGCGGCAATCTGAAACACGGAGTCGGCGGAGGTGTAGACAATCCATTTGCCGCTTTGGCGCTGCTGCTCGGCAAAATCCTTGAGAACCTCTGTGCCGGAGTAGGGAGCGTTGCACAGGCAGCCCCGACCGGTAGCCTTTTCAAAGGCATCCAGCACCTCAGGGGGGAAGCCCTCGGGATAGGTGGGCAGAGGATTGGCTGACACATGGCCTGCAATCTCCCAGTGACCGATGGTGGTGTCCTTGCCCATGGAGGCTTCCCGCAGGCGGGCAACGGCGGCGGCTTGCGAACCGGCCTTGGGAAGATATTCCACACCGTCAATATTGCCGAGACCTGCGGAAGTCATGCAGGGCATGGAAAAGTTCTCATTTTGGGAGCAGGTTTTCAGAGTATTGACTCCGAAATCACCGAATTTTTCGGCATCCGGCATCTGACCGATGCCACAGGAGTCCAGAACAATCAGGAAAATGCGCTTCATGGCAAACTCCTTTCGGGAAATTATCGAATGGGCTTATTCTCCATGGCAACAGCCACATCCAGCGCCACCTGCATCATGGTGGTGAAGGAGGTTTCACGCTCCTCGGGGGTGGTTTCCTCGTGGGTAATCATGGAGTCGGAAATGGTGCAGATGCACAGACCGCGCTTGCCGTAGCGGGCGGCGTTCATGTACAGGGCGGCAGCTTCCATTTCCAGTGCCAGCACACCCATCTTCTGCAAGCCATACATATCGTCCAGTCCCAGAGGCACGCCCTCGTGGTCGCCGTAAAACACATCGGAGGAGTTCACATTGCCCACATGGTAGCGGGCGTGATGAGCTTCGGCGGCCTTAACAGCCTCCATCATCAGCTCCCAGGAAGCGATGGGGGCGAAGGTGCCGGGCAGATGGAACTGGCGGGCAAAGTTGGAGTCGGTGCAGGCGCCCTGTGCAATGACCAGGTCAAACAGGTTCACATCGGTCTGGATGGAGCCGGCGGAGCCCACGCGGATGATGTTGTCCACATCGTAGCCGGTGAACAGCTCGTGGGAGTAAATGCCGATGGCGGGCATACCCATGCCGGAGGCCATGACGGAGACTCTCACGCCCTTGTAGGTGCCCGTGTAGCCATGGACACCGCGGACATTATTCACAAGGGTGGGGTTTTCCAGAAAATGCTCTGCGATGAATCGGGCGCGCAGGGGATCGCCGGGCATCAGAACGGTTTTGCCGAATTCGCCGGGCTTGGCGCTGATATGAGGGGTGGGAGTGGCTAACATGGTTTATCTCTCCTTTAATCTGTTTGGTAAGTAATACCGTAGGGGCGGCTATCAGTCGCCTGCACAGTACAATCGGTAACGATTGGTATTATCCGATGCGGAATCGTAATACTTCACGAATTTGCATGGGATTTGCTGTAAATCTGTGGCTTTTCTGCCGAATGCCTTGCTTAATAACTTCCGTCGTTTTTGGCTGTTTCGCCTTTTTCCATGGCCTTGGCCAGCTTCACGATGCGGCTGGTTCCCAGACGGGAGGCACCCAGCTCGATGAACTTTTCGGCATCGGCAAGAGAGCTGATGCCGCCTGCGGCCTTGATTTTCACATGGGGGGCAACATGTTCGGCAAAAAGCTGCACATCGTGGAAGGTTGCACCGGCGGTAGAGAAACCGGTGGAGGTCTTAATGTAGTCCGCGCCGGAGTCGGAGACGGCCTTGCACAGGGCGATTTTCTCCTCATCGGTGAGTAAGCAGGTCTCAATGATGACTTTCAGAAGCTTGCCGTGGCAGCTTTCCTTGATGGCGGCAATCTCGTCACGGATGGCATCAAACTTGCCCTCCTTGGCCCAGCCGATGTTGATGACCATATCCACCTCGTCGGCACCGTTTTCCACGGCATCGCTTGCCATGAAGCACTTGGCCTTGGTGGTGGCGTAGCCGTTGGGGAAGCCGATGACGGTGCAGATGGCTAATTTTTCACCCACATAGTCCTTTGCCTGCTTGACAAAGGAAGCGGGGATGCAGACGGAGGCGGTGTGGTACTTCATGCCGTCGTCGCAGATGCCCTTGATGTCCGCCCATGTGGCGGTCTGGGCAAGCAATGTGTGGTCGCATTTTGCTAAAATTTCGGAAATATCCATAGTTATTGCTCCTTTATGAATTGCGCTTACGCCATGCTGCCAGAGGCAGCGCAATGAGCAAAAAGCGCAGTAATTTGTTCCGCTTGGATTTTTTCGGGTTCTTCTTCATCTTATTCACCGTGGCCGTGGAGCTTAATCACTCGATTTTCCCGGATGCCCCGGATGTAGCACTTGTGGCACATGGCGATGTAGCTGTCGTTGCCGCCCAGCACCACCTGTGCGCCGTGGGTCACGATGTGACCCTGCCCGTCAATACGGGCGTTGACCGTTGCCTTGGCACCGCAGTCGCAGATGGTCTTGATTTCCTGAATGGTGTCGGCAATCTCCATCAGCCGCAGACTGCCGGGAAACAGCCGGGTCAGGAAGTCCGTGCGCAGACCGAAGCACATGACGGGTACATTGCATTCGTCCACGATGGCGCGAAGCTCGTCAATCTGCTCCGGGGTTAAAAACTGGCATTCGTCCACGATGATGACATCGCACTTGCCAAGCTGGGTTGCCTTGAACAGCGCCAGAATGTCCTTCTCCGGGGAGATAACCTCCACCTCGGCTTCCAGACCGATGCGGCTGCGAAGTGTGGCAACGCCGTCCCGGGTGTCAGCACTGGGCTTAATCAGCCACACACTGAGGTCATTTTCCTCGTAGTTATATTTGGTAATCAGGGCCTGAGCGGTTTTGCTGGAGCCCATGGCACCGTATTTGAAGTAAAGCTTTGCCATCTGCGCACCTCCGAATGTAATACTTACATTATATAGAGAAGCCCTCTTAATTGCAAGATGCATTGTGGCAAGATAGGGAAGATAAGGAAAAGAAAGCTTTCGCTCACTTCGTTCGCAGGCATCAGGTATCAGGCTTCAGGCATCGGTGATACATAATCCAAGTAGGGGCGGCTGGTAGCCGCCCGGCAGTGAAAACCGAAGCTTTCAAATATTTCAATGCGAATGCGTGAAGCTTTTCGTATTCACATTGGACTTATCGTGTTCTATTGGTGCATCCTGTGCGGGCGACATGATAGTCGCCCCTACGCGCAATATCGCAGTAATATACGCCTATTCCTGTGTTATATCCAATGACCAATATCGGCGGCCAATTTTACGAAAAGGACAAAAAACAAATCACGAAAGATAAAATAAACAAATGCTTTGCCGAAAAATGCAATATATAGTATACTGAAAACAAAATCGAGCGTTTTCAGGGGAGGAAAAACCATGTTCACACCGGAACAGATTCAGAATATGAACGAGCTGGAGCTGGAGGTCTACCACTATGTGTCGGGACACCTGCGCTCTGTACCGTATATGCGCATCCGGGAGCTTGCTTCGGAAGCCCATGTATCCACAACTACCATCCTGCGTTTCTGCAAGAAGGTGGACTGCAACGGCTATTCCGAACTCAAGTTCAAAATCAAGGAGTTTTTAGGAAGACAGACCGCTGTCTCCCTGACGGACGACAGCAGGGAAGTGCAGCAGTTTTTTCAGGAGCGACTGCCCTCGGCCAACTTTCAGGAGCAGCTGGAGATGGCCGCGGCGCTTCTTGCCAAGGCGGATACCATCATCTTCTTCGGCATCGGCAATTCCCTGCACATTGCCCAGTATGCCGCCCGGTGCTTTACCAATGTGGGCAAGTTCAGCCTTTGCGTCACCGACCCCTTCTATCCCACCCGACTGGTGCCTTCCATCTCGGCGCTGGCTGTGGTGCTGTCGGTGTCCGGTGAATCCACCCAGATTCTGGAATTTGCCCGAGATTTGAAAAACACCCACTGCCCCTTCATCAGCATCACGGCAACCGCCGACAACACCTTGGCGAAGATGGCGGATATGGGAATCTGCGTAGGGGTCAAAGCCCAGCGCCGGGACTATGTGGACTACACCACCCAGGTGCCCACCGTCTACCTCGTGGAGGCACTGGCACGGCGGATGGGAGACCGCCTGACGGAGGAGTAAACCGACGCATTTGGGGCTTGTCGGTTACAAAAGACGGAACCTGTTTTTTGCGCATCCGGAGGTCTTGTTTTTGGCGAATGTCATGGGCTAAGATAGACCCATCACCTGTGCACAGCACAGCAGAAAGAAAGGGTAAACATCATGGCAGATATGAAAAAGTACACCCGGCTTGCCGATGAGATTGTGGGTCTCGTGGGCGGCAAAGAGAACATCTCCCAGTTTGCACATTGCGTCACCCGTCTGCGCTTCAATGTGGCCAACAAGGATGCTGTTCAGACCGAAGCAATCAAGGCACTTCCCGGCGTGGTCGGCACCAACTGGGCAGGCAATCAGTTGCAGGTCATCATCGGTCAGGCAGTGGTCGAGGTCTATGCACTGATTTGCGAGAAGAACGGCATGAAGGCCGAAGAGGCCGTCAAGGAGAATCTGGATGCTCCCAAGGGCAAGAAGAAGTTCTCCGACTACCTGAGTAATTTCCTCACCGGCATTGCAGGCTGTGTCATCCCCCTGCTGCCCCTGCTGATTGGTGCAGGTATGCTGAAGGTGTTCATCACCCTGTTTACCAATCTGCACATTGTCCCCGATACCAACGCATCCATTGTGATGCTCAACATGGTTGCCGATGCAGCTTTCTATTTCCTGCCCGTCTTTGTGGGCGCAACCGCTGCTAAGAAGTTCGGTGCCAATATGAGCCTTGGCATGCTCATCGGTGCTGCACTGATTTCCCCGACCTTCATTGAGATGGTCAATTCCGGAAATCCCATCAGCATTTTCGGTATGCCCGTCCACGGCGCTTCCTACTCTTCCACCATCTTCCCCACCATCTGCTCCGTGTTCCTGATGAGCTATGTGGAGAAATTCGTTGCCAAGAAGTCCCCCGATGCTCTGCGCAACATCCTGGAGCCTCTGGTGACTCTGCTTGTTATGATTCCCGTGACCTTTGTTGTGGTTGCTCCCATCGGTGCCATCATCGGTGACGGTCTGGCTGCATTCCTCAATGGTATGTACCTCAAGTTCGGCTGGATTGCCATTGCTCTGCAGGCTGCCATCTACCCCTTCATGGTGCTCACCGGCATGCATGTTGGCCTGATTCCCATCGGCATCAACAACTTTATGACCCTCGGCTATGAGCCCAGCGTCATCCTGACCGGTATCTCCAACCTGAATCAGGGCATCTCCTGCTTCGGCGTTGCCGTGAAGACCAAGGACAAGGAGCTGCGCTCCACCGCTATCACCTCCGGCATCACTGCTGTGTTCGGCGGCGTGACCGAGCCCGCTATGTTCGGCGTGAACCTGCGCCTGAAGACTCCCCTGTACGCTTCCATGATCGGCTCTCTGGTGGGCGGTGCGGTTGCCGGCATCCTGCATGTCTACAGCTATTCCTTCGGCTCCTCCGCTTTCCCCTTCCTGCTGTTCTGCTACATCAGCCCCGAGGGCAAGGGCCTCGTTTCCGCTCTGGTTTCCATTCTGGTGGGCATGGTCGTGACCTTCGTTGCAACCCTGCTGCTGTACAAGGAAAAGGACGAGAAGTAAAAATTTTATGCGGGCGGTGCGCCGCCCGCATTTTTTAATCTGATTTTTGTAGAGGAGGATACCAATGTCTTTCCCCAAAAACTTCCTCTGGGGCGGCGCGGTTGCTGCCCATCAGCTTGAGGGCGCGTGGAATGTGGATGGCCGCGGCCCCAGTGTCTGCGATGTCCTGACTGCCGGCTCTCGGCAGCATCCCCGCCGGATTACCGACGGCGTGGTAGAGGGTGAAAGCTATCCCAACCACGATGGCATCGATTTCTACCACACCTACAAGCAGGATGTGGCATTGTTTGCCGAGCTGGGCTTCAAGTGCTTCCGCACCTCCATTTCCTGGAGCCGCATTTTCCCCAACGGCGACGAGGAAATTCCCAATGAGAAGGGCTTGCAGTTCTATGATGACCTGTTTGATGAGCTTTTGAAATATGGCATCGAACCCGTCATCACCCTGAGCCATTTCGAGATGCCCTACCATTTGGCCAAGCATTACGGCGGCTGGACGAACCGCAAGCTTGTGGATTTCTTTGTGCGCTATGCCAAGACCGTTATGGAGCGCTACCGTGACAAGGTCAAGTACTG
The DNA here is from genome assembly GCA_045599455.1 of Faecousia sp. Classification (GTDB taxonomy): domain Bacteria; phylum Bacillota; class Clostridia; order Oscillospirales; family Oscillospiraceae; genus Faecousia. The sequence goes on from JAZRVX010000173.1 coordinate 8,732, forward strand.
GATGACCTTCAACGAAATCAACAACCAGATGAATACTGCCCACGATATGTGCGGCTGGACAAACTCCGGCATCCTGTTTTCCACTATGGAAAACCCGAAAAAGGGACTCTATCAGGCCGTGCACAACGAGCTGGTAGCGGGTGCCATCGTAGTGAAGCTGGGACACGAGATTAACCCCGATTTCAAAATCGGCTGTATGGAGGCATTTGTCCCCATCTATCCCTATTCCTGCAATCCCGAGGATATGCTCCTTGCCCAGCAGGCCATGCACGAGCGGTATTTCTTCACCGATGTGCAGTGCCGCGGCCACTATCCTGCCTATATCCGCAAGCTCTGGCAGCGCGATGACTGCGCCCCCAAAATCCTGCCCGGAGATGAAGAAATTCTGGCGCAGGGAACCGTGGACTATATCGGCTTCAGCTACTATATGTCCAATGCCGTCAAGGCCGACCACGAAGACGAGATGGCGGCGCTCTACGGCGGCAATATCCACAATGTACCCAATCCCTATGTGAAAGCCTCGGACTGGGGCTGGCAGATTGACCCCGTGGGTCTGCGCTACAGTTTGTCTGCCCTGTATGAGCGCTACGAAAAGCCTCTTTTCATCGTGGAAAACGGCTTCGGCGCTCTGGACGAGCTGAAAGAGGACTGCACCTGTGATGATTCCTACCGCATTGCCTATCTGAAAGCCCATATTGAGCAGATGGAGAAGGCCATCTGCGAAGACGGTGTGGAGCTCATGGGCTACACCCCTTGGGGCTGCATTGATGTGGTCAGCTTCTCCACCGGCGAGCTGCGCAAGCGCTACGGCTTCATCTATGTGGATATCAACGACGACGGCTCCGGCAGCCGTAACCGCTATAAGAAAAAGAGCTTTGGCTGGTACAAAAATGTGATTGCCACCAACGGCGAAGTTCTATAGACCTCCTTGTTGCCCTTCGGCGCTGCTCCTTCTGCGCCGGGGGGCGATTTTGTTTTAAGTTTGTCTTAATTTCCTTGCACTGTGGAGAGACGCTTGCTATACTGGAATAAAAAGGAGGGATTTTCGTGAAAAAATTGCTTGCTTTTGTTTTGGCGTTTTCCATGCTCCTGTGCGCCTGCGGCGCAAAGAACGCAGGTGCCATGCGCACGGAGAGCATCGCGGAAGAATTCTATGAGATGTCCGATGCAGCTGCTCCCATGCAGTCCGCCATGAAAAACGATGCCGCCCCCAATCTGCCCGCCGGGCGCAAGTGGATTATTACTGCCTCCGTGGATGTGGAGACCGACGACATGGAGAAGACCCTGCCTGTGATTGTATCCGAGGTTGGCACACTGGGCGGCTATATTGAAAATCAGGACAGCTACAACGGTTCCGTCTATAATGGCCGCCGCTATCGCCATGCCAACCTGACGGTTCGCATTCCCGTGGAGCGACTGGATGAATTTGAGGAAGGATTAAGTGAGTGTGCCAATGTGGTGAGTCAGTCCCGCAATGCTTCCGATGTGACCCTCACCTATGTGGACACGCAGACGAGGCTGGAAGCCCTTCGCACGGAGCAGGGCAGACTCCTGGAGTTGTTGGCAAAAGCCGAGAATATGTCCGACCTGCTCCAGATTGAGAGCCGCCTGACGGATGTGAACTATGAGCTGGAGCGGGTCGCCTCCCAGCTCCGCAGCCTTGACAACCGCATTGACTATGCAACCGTCAATGTGTCCGTCAGCGAGGTCACGGAGTACACCCCGGCCGAGAAGCCCGGCTTTGTGCAGCGGATTGCAAAAGGCTTTGTCGATAATCTGAAGGCTTTGTGGGAAATGCTTCAGGATATTGCGGTGTTCGTCATTACCAATATCCCGGCAATCTGTCTGTGGTGCGCGGTAATCTTCGGCCTTGTGAAGCTTGCGAAAAAGCTGCATCTGCACAGAAAACTCAGGAAACCCAAGGAATAAGAAGCATCAAAAATCCCGGCGGTTTTAAAAGCCGCCGGGACTTGACAAACCAATGGGAATATGGTAAGCTCAACGCAACTTCATAGGACAGTTCGTGACCATCCTGTCGGTAAACAAAACTAGGGAATTGATGGACGCAGTTTCTGCGTCTTTTTCTTTTGATGGGCGCTGTGCGCTCATTTTTTGTTGTCGTGGGGGCGGAGTGTCCCCATGTTTTTATGTTAGGAGAAAAAGAAAATGAAAATGTCCGTCAAATTCCTCACCCAGAGCGCCGTCATTGCCGCGCTCTATGCCGCCCTGACCCACCTGCAAAATGTCATCCTGCCCGGCTCTGCCACTTGGGCAATCCAGATGCGTATGTCCGAAGCTTTGTGTGTGCTGGCATTTTTTACCCCTGCCGCCATTCCCGGCCTCAGCCTGGGATGCCTGCTGTTTAACCTGACCTTTGCCTACACGCTGCCGCTGGACTTTGTGGTGGGCACTCTTGCAACTTTCCTTGCCGCCTACGGCATGTGGAAAACCCGCCATGTTACCGTCAAGGACTATCCCCTGCTTGGTATGCTGATGCCCGCCATCGCCAATGCCATTCTTGTCGGCTGGGAGCTGACAGTCTACATCGGCGGAGGCTTTGTTATCAACGCTGTGTATGTGGCACTGGGGGAACTGGCCGTGCTGCTGGTGCTCGGTACTGCGCTGTACTATGCCGTTGTCAAGCGTGGCCTTCAGAGCCGCTTTGCTGTCTGATACTTGTTGAAATGAAGAAATCGTGGTATACTTAGGAAAGTATACCACGATTTTTTACGAGGTTTTTATGATTGAGTTCCAAAAAGTCCATACCAATATGCGCCCGCGCTATATCGATGCCACAGCCGGGGGCAGAGAGCACGGCTGTGAGTATTCCTTTGCCAATCTGCGCCTGTGGGGCAATCAGAACATTGCGTTCGTGGATGGCTGCGTGGCGTTTTTCTCCCATTTCTACGGCAAGAGTGTCTATCCCTACCCGGTTGGAAAGGGTGACCACAAAGCCGTGCTGGACGCCATTATGCGCGATGCCGCCGAGCGGGGCATTCCCTGCCGCATCACGGGAATGACGGCAGAAGATGCCCGGGAGCTGGAGAGCTTCTACCCCGGGGTTTTTGTCCTGCGCGCTGCCCGGGATGCTGCGGACTATGTCTATGATATCCACGACCTTGCCGATTTGAAGGGACGAAAATTCCAGAAAAAGCGCAACCATGTCAATCAGTTCCGCAAGGCCATGCCGGAAGCTTACCTGAAAGAGCTGACACAGGAGGATTTTCCCAAGCTGGAGGAATTTTTGGAGGGCTGGTTTGCACGCAAGCAGGAGAAAGACCCCACGGAGGATTTTTTGCTGGAGCGCACTGCGCTGAAGCGGGCACTTCGCTACTATGATGCCTTGGCAATGGAGGGCGCGCTGCTGATGGATGGGGACAGAATCCTCGCCATGACCATGGCCTCCCCCATGAGTGAGGCAACTTTCGATGTTCACTTCGAGAAAGCCGATGAAGCAGTGGAGGGAGCATATGCCGCCATCAATCAGGAATTTGCAAAGCTCCTGCGGGAAAAACACCCGAATCTGCAGTTTCTTGACCGTGAGGATGACATGGGCTTGGAGGGGCTTCGCAAGGCAAAGCTCAGCTATAATCCCCACCATCTGGCAGAGAAATACTGGGCGCATCCCAAAACCGATTTGAGCCCTGAGGAAGAGACGGATGAGACCTGATTATCCCGTACCGGCGGATGAACCGGCACTGCGCGCGCTGTGGAAAGAGGCCTTTGCCGATACTGATGCATTTCTGGACATTTTTTTTAAGACCGGTTTCAGCCCCAACCGCTGCCGATGCATGGTGGAGGGTGGGGAGATGAAAAGCGCCCTTTACTGGTTCGACTGTGCATTTAATGGGCAGAAATATGCCTATCTCTATGCGGTGGCGACTGCGGTCAGCGCCCGCTCCCGGGGGCTGTGCACTGCTCTGATGGAGGACACCCACGCCCTATTAAGACAGCTCGGCTATGCCGGGGCGGTTCTGGTGCCGGGGGAGAAAAGCCTTTTTGCATTCTATGAGAAGCTGGGCTACCGAACTGCCACCCGGGTGGATGAATTCACCTGTGCGTGCCCGGGCGGGATGGCATTCCCCCTGCGGGCGCTGACCGCCGGGGAATTTGACAGTCTTCGCAAAGCGTATCTGCCCCACGGCGGCATGGTACAGGAGGGGAAAACAACGGAATTTTTAGGGAGCTACGCCTGCTTTGCCGGCGGGGACGGATTTCTTATGGCTTACTCCACAGACGGCGACAGGCTCGTCTGCCATGAGCTTCTGGGAAATGCGGATTTCGGCGGGATTCTTCGCACCTTGGGCTGTAAAAGCGGCACTTTCCGCACCCCGGGCAGGGGAAGTCCCTTTGCCATGTTCCTGCCGCTGTATGATGGTGCCCCCGTTCCCGAATACTTCGGCCTGGCGCTGGATTAAAGGAAGCATTAACGGCGTAGCCGTTAAAGATAAGGCATCAGGCATCAGGATTCAGGCATCAGTTTTTGAGCGTGTAAACAAAATGGTATCACCGATTTTACAATCACTGATAACGGATGCCTGACAACTGATAACTGCGCACGCACATGCGCGAAAGCTTCCTTTATCTCACTTGTCGCAATACGAAAAAACTCCCCGGCCGAATCGGCTGGGGAGTTTGCTCATTTTGGATTAGACAGCGGCACGCTCCATGGCCTCGTCGAAGTCCTTGGTGCCCACGAACACTTCCTGGGTGTAGGGATTACGCTTCAGCATGATGGAACGCTTGATGATAACGCCCAGACACAGGACATTGATCATCAGAGCAGCCAGAGCGCACACGCCTTGTGCAGTGGTGTTGGGGGTGACAGTTGCGATGGTAGCAGCGTCGACCATGCCCATTTCCAGACCGGTGGTCACACCCTCCACATTGGAGTACAGGGTGGGCAGCACGGAGAAGGGAGCGGCAATCTGGAACAGGGGCAGCACCTGAGCGAACATGCACCAGGTTGCCAGGGTGTTTGCACGGTTCTGAATCCAGCCGCCCTTATTCCACATGTGGTTGGCAACGGTGGGAGCCAGCAGCAGTGCAAAGCCGCAGTACCAGGTGTGGGTGGGCAGGTTGCAGTAGGTGTAGGTGAAGTTCCACACATCGTAAGCCACGATGTACCAGATGGTCATGTCGGGCCACAGCATATCCTGCTGATTCTTATCTTTGGAGGAGTAGATGCCCCACCAGCCGGTCATGCAGAAAATGTTGATGATACCGGCAAGACCGTTTGCCCAGTTCCACCAGCCGCCGTTGAGCCAGACCTTCTCGTTGGAGAACCACCAGCCGTTGACGGCGGAGGCACCCTTGATGGCGGACTCGAAGTCGGAGGCAACGGCAATCAGAATGTTGATAGCCACGATGATGAAGGGGAAGCACTTGAACCAATGCTTGGCACCGATTCCCTTCTGATACTTCAGAAGCATGAAGCCGATGCAGCCGGTGACGGCGGCATAGAGCTTGGCATAGTGGAACCAGCCGTTCATGTACATGTAGGTCTGGCTGTTCAGAGCCCAGCTTGCGCCCATGGCGGCGCCGACCTGCACGGCGATGAAGTAAACAGTCAGGGCTGCCAGCACCCAGCCGAAGAAGAAAATGCCACCCTTCTTGGTACGGCGCTCCAATTCATTGGTGATGACCAGACCGCCGAAGACCAGGAACCAGCCCAGGATTTGCCACATACTTGTGATTTTGAAAAGCATATTGTTTTCTCTCTTTCTTTTAGGATAAAATCATTATAGTCGGCGTTCATATTTTGTCAATAAATTGTCCATGCACAATATTAGTACATCAATGCGTTTTTGCACAAAATCCGAACATTTTTGGGCATTTTTGATATTTTGTCCTAAAACAATTTGGCCATTGCATTACTGCCCGTCTTTGCTATAATGTAGGAAAAAATGACAGGAAGCGACTTTATGAAAAAAATCCTTGCCTTTGCCCGAAAGGAAGCCGTGCTGAGCATTGCCACGGTGTTGGCATTTGCCTCGGCTTTTCTTGTGCATCCCGACAGGCATTACATCAGCTATATTGACTTTCGTACCTTGGCCATTCTCCTGTGCCTGATGAGTGTCATGGCAGGCCTGCGCCGCCTCGGCATCTTTGACCGCATGGGAAGTGCGCTGCTTTCCAAAACGAAGAGCTTTTCTCAGGTAGCAATGGTGTTGGTAGGGCTGTGCTTTTTCGGGAGTCAGCTTATTACCAATGATGTGGCGCTGATTACCTTTGTTCCCTTTACCTTCGTGGTGCTGGAGCTGCTGGGCGGTGATTTGGCGGAAAAATGGGCAGTGCCCATTGTGGCGATGCAGACCATCGCCGCCAATCTCGGCAGCATGGCAACGCCCATCGGCAATCCCCAGAACTTATATTTATATGGTTTGTCCGGACTGAGCTTCGGTCAGTTCCTCGCGCTGACTATTCCCTATGCCGCGGTCGCGGCATTGCTCTTGATGGTGTGGGTGATTGTCGCCTGTCGGAAAGCGCCCGCCATGGAGCGCTTTCGCCGGGACAATCCTCCCATGGAGCGCAAGGCGAAAAAGCTGACTGCGCTCTATGCAGCGCTTTTTGCTCTGTGCCTTGCCTGTGTGGCGCGGTTCGTTCCCTACCCGGTTATGCTTGTGGTGTGCGTGATTGCTGTGGCTGCCCTTGACCGGGAAACTTTCCGCTATGTGGACTACAGCCTGCTTGCAACCTTTGTGGCGTTTTTCATCTTTATCGGGAATTTAGGGCGGATTCCGGCTTTCTCCGGCTGGCTTGGCAGCATCCTGCAGGGGCGGGTGGTCTCTGTTTCGGTGCTGGCAAGTCAGGTAACCTCCAATGTTCCGGCGGCGCTGCTGCTGTCCGGCTTTACGCAGGATGTGAAAGCGCTGATTGTGGGCACCAACCTCGGCGGCCTCGGCACGCTGATTGCCTCCATGGCAAGCCTCATCTCCTACCGCCAGATTTGCGCCGGAAATCCTTCGCAAAAGGGGAAATACTTCCGGCTCTTCACGGTGTCCAATGTGGTGTTTCTGATTCTGCTCCTGATTTTCCATTATGCGGTTATGGGAAGCTAAGCGAGCGAAAGAAAGCTTTTGTCGATTAAGGAAGCACTAAAACAGACGGTCATTGCGAGAACATTCCACAGAATGGTCGTGGCAATCCGTATCCTTAAGTCGTTTCTACTATCCAAGTCGGCGATAAATGGTACATTTCGGAGTACGAATTCCCACGGTCACAACATAAATGTTGTTCTCTCGGAATGACCGCCGATTGGTAGTTTTTGCTTAACGAAAGCGCCCCATAGCTGCCACACAAAAACGCTCCCCGATGGGGAGCGTTTCTTACTGTATAGTGAGTTTCTTGCAGGCCGAAGCCAGCTCCCGCAAAGTTGAGCAGCTGACCATGGAAACGCAGGAGGCCATCATCTGCACGGAGCGTAGGTAGGGCCACTTATTTTCCGGGATGGGGTTGAGCCACAGCACCCGGCCACTCAGGCGCTTTGCTTCCTTGAGCGCATCCAAAGCCCTGCCCGCATCAATGGTCTTGGTGTCCGAGAGAATCAAAAGTGTTGCGGCAGAGCCCAGCACCGCAGGCTTTTCGTTGCACAGCTTTTCCAAGGCACTTCCCAAATCCGTGCCCCGGCCATACAGACCGGAGGTACGGACGAAGTCC
>JAZRVX010000174.1:0-2505 GCA_045599455.1 Faecousia sp.
CATCCATGACCACCAGCCCCCACCCGGCACTGCGCCGTGTGCGCCGCTCGGAGCGGCGGAAGAATGCCCGCTTGTGATAGAGCCCCGTGAATCCATCGTGATTGGCCTGATAGCGGAGCTTGTAAGACTCAGCACCGCCGATGCACGCTCCCGCCGCCAGCGCATAGCCCAGAAGTTTGTTCATCCCATCCCGCCTTTCTGCGTAAAGCAGTATAGCAGTGCAGGCGGGATTTGCATGACGAAAGCAGGCTGGGGGAAAATAGGAAAATTCGCCCTTTTGTGGAAGGGCCGATTTGGTTTTACCGGGAAAGGGAATTCAGTGCCCCCAGCAGCTTGTCGTCGGTCAGCGCCGGGGCATCATATGCACCGTCCAGTATGGCATCCATATTTTCGGCGCAGTTTTCTATCTCCTTGGAGAATTCCCGGGCGGTCTCCTCCAAATCTCCCGGAAGACACGCAATGACAAGACAGGCGGTGACAATGAATTTGACACGAGCGGCCAAATCGCCGTCGCTGATGGCCTGCAGCCAATATCTGCGGATGAAGTAGGCTATCAGCCGCCCCATTCGGGGGTCGAAAATCGGGGCGTGGAACAGGCGCAATTTCTCGCTCCACCGCGGAGTCAGAATCTCCAAACCCGCAAAGAATGCAAAAATTCCGGGAAGGTCGGAATTGCGAAACTGCCCGGCGGTCTGCAGCGCTTTTCCGGAGTCAAAGGCTTCAAGGGGAACACCGGAAAGCCCACTTTGGGTGTGGTAGCCATGCAGCAGGAGCAGCCGCAGAGCATCCCAGGGCGAATGGGAATCTGTAATGCGCAGTGCCTCATCCCGGGAAGACAGAAGAATCTGCATCTCCGCCGCATCATACTCGGGGACTTCCCCGCCGGGAATCTCTCGGGTGACGGTTTCCCAGTCGAAGTTTAAGAGCAGGCGGGCGGCCTCGGGACAGCTCATTTCCAGCTGCAATTCGGCAAAACTTCCGTAGTCGTGGGTCAGCCGGGGAAATGTGCGGCAGGTATCGCACAGGGCATCTTCGCCCAGTTCCGCCTGAATGCGGCACAGTCCATCGGCGCGCCACATGGGGCACCGCCCCTCGGTCACGGTGAAGTAAATACCGTCCGAGCCTTTTGTGAGATTCTTTCGCAAATCCTCTCCCAGTGTGCCGCTCAGATTTTCATAGAAAGCGGCGGAGGCTTCATCTACCTCCACATCCCAGAGCTGACAGCAGCTGTCCGGGCAGGAGGATGCAATGCAGCTGAATGCATCATAGGCTTTTGATTTGGTAATCTCCATGGTTTTGCCTCCAAGATAGAAAAACACGAGCCGACAGGTTGCCGACGGCTCGTGTTTGGGGTTAATCATCAAAATCAATGCTGTTTAAGGTCTTCCGTGCCTTTGCCATGACCCGGCGCAGATTTTCAAAATCGTCGTCCAGATCCACGGGACCGGGCTCCGGCTTGTTCACCTTGGGCAGATACTCTTCCACATCAAAGGAAAAGTCGTATTTCTTCTCGGCGGGGATATCCTCTGTGTTGGAGGCAGGGGGTGCTTCACGCTCGGGCGCAAAGTCAAACTCCGGTTCTTTCTCCTCTCGGCGGGAGGGGGCAAAATCAAAGTCCTTGTCCACAGGCTCCAGATTGTTGAGGTAAATCTCCAAATCGGATTCCAGCTCCTGATGGGACAGAACGGGATTGGGAGAAAGACCGAAGTCTCCCCAGTCGTCATCGGCATGATGCGCGGAGTCGGGCTGTGCCTCCGGCTCCTGCGGCGCGAAGGGGACAGCTTCTTCCACAGCGGCTGCATTGGCAGACAGCTCGGAGCAGCGCTTCTTGAGCGCGGAGTTTTCCGCCTGCAGCTTTTCAATTACTGCCTCCATGGCATTTAGGTCCTCGGTGCGGTCTTCTGCCTGTGCCATCAGGGCAACCTTGTTTTTCAGAGCATTGTACTGTCCTTTGAGGGACTCATGCTCGCTACGCAGGGACTCCAGTGCCTGATTTGCTTCTTGCAGCTGAGCGGATAATGCGGCGATTTCATCTTCGCCGGAGCCACTGCCGCTGAGCTTCTTGCGCAGATAATCCACCTCGGAGGTAATCTGATTCACCCGAATGGTGTACTGATTATTCATGAATTCCAGATAGTTGACCACATCTTCCTGATTAAAGCCCCGGAAGGCGGTCCGGAAATTCTGCGTCATAATGGAATTCTCCTCTCTGATAGATTGTCACTTGGGGACAGTGATTTCATTTTGATGACAGTATATCACAGTCACTTTCATATCTCAACAGGAAATTTGCAGAAATATGCGGTTTTTTTACGGAAAAAATAGGTAATTTTGTTTCACTTTTGTCACACTCGCGAAAAGAGGGGAATTATTTTTTCGCGGCTGACTTTACAAACGCGTTCGTCTTTGCTATAATAACTCCCGCAAACGCACCGGTGGCTCAATGGATAGAGCATCGGATTCCGGTTCCGAGGGTTGGGGGTTCGAGTCCCTTCCGGTGTACCA
>JAZRVX010000175.1:0-1155 GCA_045599455.1 Faecousia sp.
ATTCTCGACATCGTTGACGATTCTTTCCTTAATGGCTATGATGATTTCAACGTAGGCGTAGCCTTTCGTAACGCCGCCACCGTCAGCATCACCTATGCGCTCATGTCAAGGTGCGGCCTTGAACCGGAAAACCGCTTCGAGCATGAAGATTTTCTTCCCATCTTCGACTTCAACACCTCGGAAGCCGCCACCGAGCTGGGTACGGCGGTAAGCAGGATCAGCGGACAGGTGCTGCGGCAGATAGAAGTCACTATTAAAAATTATGAGCGTGAGAAAAACGCGGAAAGGAGCCAGAACCATGACAGAACTGACCTACACGAAGAACGGAGATTACCTGATCCCCGACCTGACGCTGAGCGAGATGCAGGAGGAAGCGAGACCCTTGGGCAAGTACGGGAGACTTCGCAGGAGTTATTTGCAGGAGCACAGACCGGGGCTGTACAACCGTCTGGTGCTGAGCGAGATGCTGTTTCCGCACCTCAGAGAGATCGACGAGACAGCGAACGGTCGATTGGAGCAGATGATGCCGGAGCTGATGAAGCAGAACGGCGTGACGGAGGAACTGAAAGCCCGCGATCAAATGAAATGGGTCGGCCTGATGAACAACCTGAAAGCGCAGGCGGAGGAAACGATCCTGAACGAACTGGTGTACAATTAACACCGGATGAACCGGAATCAGATCCGACACAGCCGCAGCAGACAGCATACCAACTGAGTCTGTTCCCCACGGAGGATGAACAGATAGCGTTTATAGAGCAAGGAACGAGTGTATTTGACGCACCCGTTCCTTTTTCTATGTCTATTCCGCAGGAAGAGATCGACCATGTACTGCGTCTTGCAGGCAACCGTGACAGCGGCAGAATGAATATCGCTGCGGAGTTTTCCAAGGGCAAAAGCACTGAGGAAATCGCGGAGTATCTGAAAAGCACCTTCCGCGGCGGCAACGGTATTATTACCGATCATGGACGCTATTCCGCGTGGTATGCCGAGGACGGCATTCATATCGCAAACGGAAGCTCCTCCCGGTATCTTTCCTCTGCCCACGTTCTGCCGTGGAATGAAGCGACGGAGCGTATCGGTGAAATGCTGAACGAGGGCTCCTTTGCTACCAATGTGGAGCTTACCGAAATGCCCGGTCATGAGCGCCAGCAGATC
>JAZRVX010000176.1:0-1075 GCA_045599455.1 Faecousia sp.
CGCCATGGTGCGCTCCATCACATTGAGGATGTTTTCCTTTTGTCCGTCCTTGTACCAGAAGGAATCCACACCGATCTTTCTTGCCCGCTGAAGCCACGAATATTCCGGCATAGAGGTGACGATGATGATCTTGATCTTCGGGAACTGCCGCTTGATCTCCTCAGCCGCGTCCAGTCCGCTGTGACCAAGCTCGGTCATCACATCCATCAGGATCAGATCCACCGGGCTTGTCCTGCATACGGCAAGGGCTGCAGATGCGTTCGTGATGGAGGCAAGGTGATGAAACTGCTCGCTGCCGCCAAGATAAATCTCCAACAGCTGACGCGGCATATCCTGATCCTCCACGATCAGCACATTGTATGCCATGATGGATTTCCTCCTTTCCCGGATTATGATGCTGTGATTATATTTTACACGCATGAAGCCGAATGCGCATGTGCCGATCGGCATATATTTTTCACTTTTTTAATGAAAAAGCAGTGAAAGCCTAAAGGTTTCGTCTGCCTGGGCAGACAAAACGGCGTTCTGCTCTTTTGCAAGCATCTGCAGATTGGCAAGCCCTCCGCTAAAGCGGACTTCGCCTTTTCGGACATTGCCGCCGTTCTCAAAGGTGCAGCGGATGCCGTCCTCCGATTCCGCAAAGGAAATTGTGAGCGCTTTTGCCTCTCCATGCTTGACAGCGTTGATCACCGCTTCCTGTGCGGCGGTAAAGAAAAGCTCCCGCCGTTTTTCTTCCAGCGCATCCGGCAGAACATCGGGGATGTGAAGCGTAAGCCCCAAAAGCTGCGCCAGCCGTTCAAGTCTGGAAACAGCATTTTCCTCCGTCTTTGCCTCAGCCTCCATGCACAGAAGAAGGGCGTTTTTCTGCCACTGCGTGAAAATGCGGTCAAGCGCTTTCGTATCTTCACTGTCTGCTGACACGGTGGAGAGCATCAGGTGATTCATTTCATCGTGGATATTGACCTTTGCCTGCAAGATCTCCTGCCTGCGGACAACATCGTCTATTTTGAGGCTGTATGCTTTCAGTTCTTCCGTCAAGCGGGACAATTCCTCGTTGTCACGCCGGAGCGCTTCT
>JAZRVX010000177.1:0-23173 GCA_045599455.1 Faecousia sp.
GCTGCCGGTATGTCGGGCGGTATTGCCTATGTACTGGACGAAGAGCACGACCTGTATCTGCGGCTCAACAAGCAGATGGTCAATATGACCCCCATCACCGAGCGCCACGATGCCAAGGAGCTGCGGGGCATGATTGAAGCCCACATTGAGGCCACGGGCTCTCAGTGGGCAAAGCATATCCTTGAGAATTTTGAAACCTATCTTCCCAAGTTCAAGAAGATTATCCCCACGGACTACCGCAAGATGATTGCCGCCATTGCCCAGATGGAAGAGAAGGGCATGAACCCCGAGCAGGCAACCATGGAAGCATTTTACGCTGTGAGCAAGGAGGCATAAGTCATGGGAAAAGCTACCGGATTTTTAGACTTCGAGCGAAAGATGAACGGAAATATCCCGCCCATGGAGCGGATTGGGAACTTTTCCGAGTTTCATCCCTACTTAACCGATGCCGAGCGTAAGCAGCAGGCCGGGCGCTGCATGAACTGCGGCGTGCCCTTCTGCCAGAGCGGTGAGCAGTTTGGGGGTATGTACAGCGGGTGCCCCCTGCACAATCTCATCCCCGAGTGGAATGATGAAATCTGGAATGACAACTGGGATGAAGCTTTGCTTCGTCTGCTGAAAACCAACTCCTTCCCCGAGTTTACAGGCCGCGTGTGCCCCGCGCTGTGCGAAGCCGCCTGTACCTGCGGCATGGATGGCAGCCCCGTCACCGTCAACAATAATGAGCTGGCGCTCATCGAATGGGGCTTCCGGGAGGGCAAGGTCACCCCGCAGATTCCCAAGGTGCGCAGCGGCAAGCGTGTGGCCGTGGTGGGCAGCGGCCCCAGCGGACTGGCAGTTGCCCACAGGCTGAATCGGCGCGGCCACAGCGTGACGGTATTCGAGCGCGCCGCCCGTCCCGGCGGGCTTCTGATGTTCGGCATTCCCAATATGAAGCTGGACAAAAAGGTCGTGGAGCGCCGGGTCGCCCTCATGGAGGCCGAGGGCGTGGAATTTAAGCTGAACACCAATGTGGGTGTGGACATTTCCGCCGAGGAACTCACCGCGCAATATGATGCCGTGGTGCTGTGCTGCGGCTCCAAGACAGCAAGAGACCTGCGCGTACCGGGAAGGGACAGTGACGGTGTCCACTTTGCGGTGGACTTCCTCACCGCCGCCACCATGAAGGTCATCGGTCTGGCGGAGGACTTTGCCATCACCGCGCAAGGCAAGGATGTCATCATCGTGGGCGGCGGCGACACCGGCAACGACTGCGTGGGCACCTCCATCCGTCAGGGATGTAAGAGTGTTACCCAGATTGAAATGATGGGAAAGCCCCCCGTCTCGCGCTTGCCCTCCAACCCCTGGCCTCAGTGGCCGAGAGTCTTGAAGACCGACTACGGTCAGCAGGAGGCCATTGCCTGCTTTGGCAGCGACCCCAGAATTTATGAGACTACCATCAAGGAAATTATTCCCGATGAAGCCGGGCACATCACCGCGGTGAAAACGGTGAAGCTCAGCTGGAGCAAGGGAACCGATGGGCGCATGAGCATGTCCGAAATTCCCGGAAGTGAGGAGGTTCTCCCCTGTTCTCTTCTGCTGATTGCCGCAGGCTTTGTGGGCTGCGAAAACTATATTGCCGATGCCTTCGGCCTTGCCAAGGACGGCAGGGGCAATCTCATTACCGAGAACTACCACACGGCAAACGAAAAAATCTTCGCCGCGGGCGACTGCCGCAGAGGCCAGTCCTTAGTGGTGTGGGGTATCGCCGAGGGAAGAAGTGCGGCCAAAGAGGTGGATAAATTCCTCATGGGCTACACCAATCTGCTGTGAGGAAGAAAGCTTTTTCTCGGAAAAACTCACAAAAAGCCATTGACATTTTTAGGCAAAAGTGCTATTATTTCTTCATAAGGACAAAGGTGTCCGGAAAGCAATTTCCGGACACCTTTTCTTTTTATCGGGACAAGGGCGTCTGTCATCTGACCAGTGCAGACAGCTTGTCCCGATTTATTTTTTCGTAGAAAAGGAGAATAAGAAAATGACAGTAGAATTTTGGTTCCTGATTGGAGCCGCTCTGGTGTTCTGGATGCAGGCGGGCTTTGCCATGGTGGAGACGGGCTTCACCCGCGCCAAAAATGCCGGCAACATTATTATGAAAAACCTTATGGACTTCTGCATCGGCACGGTGGTCTTCTCATTGCTGGGCTACACCCTGATGATGGGGCAGGATTCTTTCTTCGGTCTCATCGGCAAGCCCAACTTAGACCTCTTTACCAGTTTTAAGGATTTCATCGCCTCCCCCGCTGACGGCAGCTTCACCGGCGCTTCCACCTTCGTGTTCAATCTGGTGTTCTGCGCCACCACGGCTACCATTGTCTCGGGAGCCATGGCCGAGCGGACGAAGTTCTCCGCCTACTGCATCTATTCCGCAGTGATTTCCCTCATCATCTACCCCATTGAAGCCCACTGGATTTGGGGCGGCGGCTGGCTGAGCCAAATCGGCTTTCATGACTACGCAGGCTCCTGCGCCATTCACATGGTGGGCGGCATTGCCGCACTGATTGGTGCCATGTTCTTAGGCCCCCGCATCGGTAAGTATGTAAAAGATGCCGGCGGCAAGGTGACCAAGGTCAACGCCATCCCCGGTCACTCCATCACACTGGGCGCACTGGGCGTGTTCATCCTGTGGCTGGGCTGGTACGGCTTCAACGGTGCCGCCGCAACCTCGGTCTCGGAGCTGGCCGCCATCTTCCTGACCACCACCATCGCCCCCTCGGTTGCCACCGTGGTCACCATGATTTACACATGGGTCAGGAACGGCAAGCCCGATGTTTCCATGTGTCTGAATGCCTCCCTGGCAGGTCTCGTAGGTATCACCGCAGGTTGTGACGCCATGGACGCCGTAGGTGCCGCTGTGGTGGGCGTGGTGTCCGGTATTCTGGTGGTTATGGTTGTGGAGGGTCTGGATATTAAGCTCCACATTGACGACCCTGTGGGTGCTGTGGGCGTTCACATGGCAAACGGCATCTGGGGCACCATCGCCGTCGGCTTGCTTGCCACTCCCGATGCTCCCGCAGGTCTGGAGGGTCTACTCTACACCGGCTCTTTTAAGCTTCTGGGGCTGCAGCTGCTGGGCGTTTGCACGGTGGCCGCCTACGCCGCTGTGATGATGGTCATAACCTTTGCCGTCATCCGTAAGGTCCACGGTCTGCGCACCACCGCTGAGGAGGAAATCACGGGTCTGGACATCACCGAGCACGGCCTTCCCTCCGCCTACCCCGACTTTGTGGCTGCCGTTGACAAATATTCCTCCTATGCCCCTGTAGAGGGTGTGGCTATGGTTTCCGGCGATGTGCCCGAGGCCGAGGCCATCCCCGTGAAGAAGGTTCACTCCTTCACAGAAGGTCAGTCCAAGTTTACCAAAATCGAAATCATCTGCAAGGAAGCCCGCTTTGATGCTCTGAAAAATGGGCTGATGGGTCTGGGCATTACGGGCATGACCGTGTCCCATGTCTTGGGCTGCGGCGTGCAGGGCGGCAAGCCCGAGTATTACCGCGGCGTTGCCGTGGAGACCAATCTGCTGCCCAAGGTTCAGGTGGATGTGGTAGTCAGCAAGATTCCCGTCCGCACGGTAATTGAGGCTGCCAAAAAGGCACTTTACACCGGTCATATCGGTGACGGCAAGATTTTCGTCTACGATGTGGAGAATGTGGTCAAGGTTCGCACCGGCGAAGAAGGCTTCGATGCTCTGCAGGATGTGGAGTAAATCCATAAAAACTACGGCGCTCCGAATCTCGGAGCGCCGTTTTGTTGGGCAAAGGAATCTTTCGCGCACTTCGTGCGCAGTTATCAGTTGTCAGGCATCCGTTATCAGTGGCCGTAAAATCGGTGCATACCTTCTTGTTTACCCATTCAAAAACTGATGCGCGAATCCTGATGCCTGATGGCTGAAGCTTTAGCGGCTCCGCCGCGAAAGCTTCCTTTATCTCCCTTTTACCCGTTTGGACAGCGGCATTTCAAACCGATCCTTGCGGGTGCACTCGGGCACAGGGGTGGGGTATTCCCCGGTGAAGCAAGCGTGGCAGAATGTGTCTTTTCCCAGCATAGCCGCCAAATCCTCCTGCGCCAAATACCCCAGAGAGTCCGCGCCGATAATCTCAGCCGTCTGCTCAATGGTGTGGTGGCAGGCAATCAGGTTATCCCGGGAGTCAATATCCGTGCCGTAGTAGCAGGGATTGCGAAATGGCGGGGAGGAAATGCGCACATGGATTTCCTTGGCACCCGCCGAGCGAAGCAGACTTACAATCTGTCCGCTGGTAGTACCGCGGACGATGGAGTCGTCAATGAGCACCACCCGTTTTCCCGCCACCGCCGCAGAAATCGGGCTGAGCTTGATTTTCACCTTGTCCACCCGGTTGCCCTGCCCCGGGGATATGAAGGTACGCCCGATGTACTTATTCTTGATAAAGCCCATGCCGTACGGAATTCCGGATTCCTCCGCATAGCCCAACGCCGCATCCAGACCCGAGTCCGGCACACCAACCACAATATCCGCATCCACGCCGTGTCTACGCGCCAGAAGCCGCCCTGCTTCCTTCCTCGCCTCATGGACGGACACCCCATCGAGCATTGAATCCGGGCGGGCAAAATAGATATACTCAAAAATACAGGGGCAGTGGGGCTTGGTGCCGCAGTGGGAGGTATCGGAGTGGATGCCCGATTCCTCAAGGGTCAGGATTTCCCCGGGTGCAATGTCCCGAATGAACTCCGCGCCCACCGCCGTCAGCGCGCAGCTCTCCGAGGCGATGACATATACGCCGTCCGGGGTTTTTCCATAGCACAAGGGGCGGAAGCCGTAGGGGTCACGAACCGCAATCATTTTAGCGGCGGACATGACCACCAGTGAGTAGGCGCCGTCCAGGGAATCCACGGCACCGCGCACCGCATCTTCGATGGACAGTGCCGCAAGTCTGCGCCGGGTGATGATATAGGCGATAATCTCCGTGTCGGAGGTGCCGTGAAAAATAGCGCCGTCCAGCTCCAGCCGGGTGCGCAGGGTATACGCATTGCTCAGGTTCCCATTGTGCGCCAAGGCAAGCTTTCCCTTCATGTGGTTGACCACAATGGGCTGGCAGTTTGCCCGATTGGTGCCGCCGGTGGTGCCGTAGCGCACATGACCCACGGCCATATTGCCCCGGGGGAAGCTGTCCAACACGGCAGGCGTGAAGACCTCCCCCACCGTGCCCAAATCTTTGTGGGCGGTAAAGACACCGTCGTCATTGACCACAATGCCGCAGCTTTCCTGTCCGCGGTGCTGGAGCGCATACAGCCCATAATAGCAAAAGGATGCCAAGCTCTCCCGAGATGGAGAAAACGCACCGAATACACCGCATTCTTCGTGTAAATTTCCCATAATATGCCTCAAATACAAAAAATAGAGGGAGCCCACCGAAACGGTGAGCTCCCTTGCTCATAATATATCATACCACAAAGAAGGATTCCTGTCAATGCGGCATCGGTCTTACACGAAGTCCTCGCGCATGGGGTTGAAAATATCCAGCAATACACCGGGCTCCAGGCACACACAGCCGTGCACCACGGAGTCGGTCTTGAGCAGGGTGTCGCCGGGGGCGACAATGTGCTCCTCACCATCGATGGTGAAGGCGAACTTGCCGGACACTACATAGGTAATCTGGGTGTGAGGATGGCTGTGAAGCTTGCCGATGGCACCCTTCACAAAGGTATTCTCCACGCACATGAGGCCGTCGTTATAGGCAAGCACTCTGCGCACCACGCCCTCACCGCCGGACACAGGCTCGGAGTCGCAGTGATAGACCCAACGCTGATTTTTCTCAATCATTCTTTATTCCCCTTTCCGAATACACTGAACAGAATCGTTGCCAGCAGCAGGAAGGTGACCACGACCACCACACCCATACCGGCCTGAATGCCCGCTCGCTCGGCAACCATGCCCACGAGCGCGGGGGTGATGATGCCGCCGGCGGAGCCGATGAGAATCATGTTGCTCACACCAAGGTCATTGCCGCGGACACTCTCGGTACCCAGCGCCAGCGCGGAGGTGTAGATAGTCGCCATAAACAGGCCGACACCCATAATACCGATGAAAATGGGCACTTGGCTGCGGCTGAAGAACACCAGCAGGAAGAACATAAGCAGTCCCACGCCATCGGCAACCAATATGACCTTGCGGGAGATTTTGCCCACTAGGAACGCACCCAGCATACGCCCCGCAAACATGACCACCCACAGCAAGCTCGACATAAGCTGGGAAACCTCGGCACTTAAAATCCCGGTGTCCTTGAAGTAGGTCACCAGCCAGTTGACAATGGCGTACTCCGCAGAGATATAGAAGAACAGAATGGAGCTTGCCAGCCAGAAGCTGCGGCTGCACAAGAAGCTCTTGTCCACGGCCTTAATAGAGCCTGCAATCTTCTCCCGGGGCAGCTTCATGGTTGCGTACACCACCACCTGTGCAATGCAAAGCACCGTAATTCCGGCGGTCATAATCCGCCAGCCGCCGGGATTGCCCTTGGTGCAGGCAACCAGTGCCAGAGGAGACAGCACTGCGCCCACGGCAAATGCACCGTGCAGGAGATTATAGCCCACAGCGGCGCGGCTTCCCGGCAGGGTGGACATCATGGTATTGGAGAAATTGGAGTTGCCGCCCCGGGACAGGCCGATGAGCACACAGTAGGCAGGTAACAGCACTGCACCGCCCACGCCAAAGGTCACACACCCGAAGGCTACGGCCATCCACACAGCGGTGGAGAGCACCGTTCTGCGGCGGCCAACCAGGGCGGGAAGATAGCCCGTCAGGAAGACGGATGCCAGATTACCCCAGGAGGGCAAGCTCAGCAGAAAGCCCGCTCGGGCATAGCTGATGCCGTAGAGCTCCCGTAGGAACGGCATGAGGTTTCCCATCAGCATGGATGCTGCACCACTGACACTGAAGCAGAACAGTGTGCAGGCAATGAGACGATTTTCTTGATTCTTTGTTTCCATAAACCCTCTTAAAAAAGGCCTGCGGTTTTACCGCAGGCCTTGCGTTAAACTTTAGACAACCGGCACATAGCCACCCAGAACCTTGGGCAGCAGCAGAGCGATGTCGGGGATAAAGGTCAGCAGGAGCAGAGTCAGAATCATGCAGAGGTAGAAAGGCAGGGTTGCCTTGACGACCTTCTCCATGGGAGTCTTGCCCACAGCGGAGCCGATGAACAGCACAGCGCCGACGGGAGGAGTCAGCAGGCCGATGCCGCAGTTCAGAACCACGATGATACCGAACTGGATGGGGTCGATGCCGACACTCTTGGCGATGGGCAGCAGGATGGGGGTAGCAATCAAGATGATGGGAGCCATATCCATGATGCAGCCCAGAACCAGCAGAATCAGGTTCAGCAGCAGGGCGATGACGATGGGGCTGGAGCTGACGGAGGTGATAGCCTGTGCAGCCAAATCGGGCACATGCAGCTTGGTCAGGCAGTCGCCGAAAACGGAGGAAGTGGCAATCAGAATCATAACGATGGACAGCGTAGAAACGCAGGAGTCCAGGGACTTCCAAACGCCCTTCCAATCCAGGCCCTTGTAGATGAACACGGAGACAAGCAGGGAGTAGATAACGGCGATAGCAGCGGACTCGGTAGCGGTGAACATACCGCCGACAACGCCGACAACCACAATCAGGATGGCAGCCAGAGCCCAGAAGGAGGTAGCCAGCTGCTTCAGGAAGACCTTCAGGCTGAAGGGCTTGCCCTTGGGGTAGTTGCGCTTGACGGAGATGATGTAGGAGCCGACCATCAGAGACACAGCCAGAACGCCTGCGGGCAGGTAGCCTGCCAGGAACAGGGAGCCAACGGAGATACCGCCGGCTGTGGTGGCGTAGATGACCATGTTGTGAGACGGAGGCACCAGTAGACCCTCGCAGGAGGAGGTGATGGTGACAGCGGTGGAGAAGTCGGCATCATAGCCCTCGTCCACCATCATGGGAATCAGCAAGGAACCCAGAGAAGCGGTGTCGGCGGAAGCGGAACCGGAAATGCCGCCGAAGAAGTAGGAGGCCACAATGTTAACCATTGCCAGACCGCCGCGCATCCAGCCAACGCAGGAGTTGGCCAGTGCAATCAGCTTCTCGGAGATACCGCCGGAGCCCATCAGCACGCCCATGGTGATGAAGAAAGGAACTGCCATCAGGGAGAAGGAGCTGATGCCCTTAACCAGCAGACGGGGAATGGCAACCAGGGAGTTTCCCTGTGCCAGCAGGCAGAAGACGGAGGAAAGACCCACGGCGTAAGCAATGGGGAAGCGCAGGAAAATCATGACAGCGAAGCTGCCGAGCAGAACGGCAATTGCCAAAGACTGAGCATCCATAATCAGGCTTCCTCCTTCACAAAGAATTTCTTGATATTGTTGTACAGGGACTCAATTTCAAAAACAATCATTGCCACACCGGCCACGGGCACGGGCAGATACATCCAGAACTTGGACAGGCTGGGGATGGAAATGAAGCTGCCCTTCTGGTTCAGAGCGAAGCTGAAGCCCACGACCATCATAATGATGCCCAGAGCCATGACGGCAATGTCAGCCAGAACATCCAAAACCATAATCAGCTTCTTGGGCAGGTAACGATCCAGAGCGGTCATGCGGATGTGGCTGCCGGTACGGATGGACAGAGCAGCGGAAAGCACGGCCATGTAGCTCATGAGGGTCAGAACCACTTCCTCAGACCAGGAGGGGTCATCCAGGAAGAAGACCACATGACGCAGGTAGCGTCCGTCGGACAGCTGGATGCCGCCGATGAGACGGCCGGCAACAGCGTAGGAGGTAATGAGAATATCGGCAATCAGCAGGATTTTGCAGATTACCATAATGACCTTGTAGGCCACATCATAGACCGGACGAACACGGTCTAAGGTGTCGAAAATCTTCGGCATGATATGTCTCCTCTCGATTTATTCGGATGGAAATCAGATAAACAAGGAGGGGTGCATGGGGATTTCCCATGCACCCCTGCGGGATTTAAGTAAGGCGCAATTACTTGGCCAGAGCCAGCAGCTTTGCGTACAGGTCAGCCTGAGAAGCAGTGTTCTCCTTGATGACAGCAGCGCAGGCATCAGCCCAGTCGCCGGGGTTGTTGACCTCGGTGATGACGCAGCCCTCAGCCTTCAGCTGATCCAGAACGGCGTTCTCCTTGTCCTGAGACAGACCACGGTTGTAATCCTGAGCCAGCTTGCCGGCCTCCATGATGGCAGCCTGCTGGTTAGCGGACAGCTTAGCCCAAGCATTGTCGGTGATGACAACCTGGATAGCGCCCAGGGTGTGGCCGTCCAGAATCAGGTAGTTAGCAACTTCGGGGAAAGCATTGGACTTGTAGTTGGCGATGGGCTGCTCAGCGCCGTCGACAACGCCGGTCTGCAGAGCAGAGTACAGCTCGCCGAAGGAAACAGGAGTAGCGGAAGCGCCCAGACCGTTGACCATGCCGACCATGACGGGGTCATTGGAAACACGCAGCTTCAGACCCTTCAGGTCGTCGATGCCGTTAACAGGGACATTGGTGAAGAAGTGACGGAAGCCCTCTTCGCCGTAGAAGATGCCGCGCAGGGGAACACCAATCTCCTGGGGCTCGTTCAGGAACTCAGCAGCCATATCGGAGTTAGCGAAAGCCCAGAAATGGTCACGGCCGGTCCAGGTGTAGGGGATGGACAGCAGGGAAGCCTTCTGGCAGCCATAGGTGGTCAGAGCGAAAGCGGAGATACGGGAGATGTCGATGGAGTCATCACCGTTGGCAATAGCGTCCAGGACATCGTTCTCGGAGCCCAGAACGCCTGCAGCCTGCAGGTCGATCTTAACGGTGCCGTTGGTCAGCTCCTCAACCTTCTGTGCAAAGAAGGAGTCGGTCATGCCGACGATGGTGTCCAGAGGGTTGACCTCAGCCATCTTCAGGGTGACGGTCTTCTCTTCGGCAGCAGCGGGAGCGTTGCCGTTGTCAGCAGCAGGAGCCTTGCCGCCGCAGGCAGCCAGACCCAGAACCATGACAAGAGCCAGAACAGCGCAAATCAGTTTCTTCATTGTAGTTCCTCCAAATTTTTATTTGTGGCAGTTGGGCACTGCCATTCACAGCAAGTTTATCAAAGGTTCACAGAAAATACAATAACCCGCAAAATTATTGCTATCCATCCAAAAATTGTGCAACTGGCCTCTGTTAATTTCATACAATTCACAAAGAGAGTTCTTTTGCACTTTGCCGAGAAAGAAAATTGAGACGGACATTTGTCCGCCTCTCAAGCCCTCAAAAAAGGAGCGGACGAATGTCCGCTCCACAGCTTAACTGTTTCGAATCTGATTGACAAGTTCTTTTTTTTCCTGCGGCAGAGCCTCATACATAGGCTGCACTGCATCCCGGAATTTTTGCAGTTCCTCCGCTGTCAGTCTCGTGATGGTCACGCCCTGACGGGTGGCCGCTGACCGTGAATCCGCCATCTGCTCAAGCCATAGTGTGCGCTCATACTGTGCAGATTCCTTGGCGCAAGCGAGCACAATATCCATATACGATTCATCCACTTCCCGGATTTTCTCGGCGCACGCGGCGGACATGACCTGCATCTCGGGCAAGCGGGAATGCTCATCGTGCAGAAAATAGGGGGCGACACTGCTGTGTCCCATGGATGCAAAGCTGGGCAGATTGTTCTCGGCTCCGTCCACCTTGCCCACATACAGAGCCGCATATACCTGGTCATAGGCCATGGGCACCGGCTCCGCGCCCAGAAGTGCTACCATCTGGCTCATGGCCTCGGATTCCTGCACGCGGATGCGCTTGCCCCGCAGGTCTTCCAGGGTGTGAATCGGCGACACCGAATAAAAGCTTCTGGCTCCGGCATCATACCAGCTCATGCCGATGATGCCGTCCACGCTTTGCAGCAGCCGGTCACCGATGGCACCGTCCAGCACCCGCCACATATGGTCGGCATCCTTGTACAGGTACGGCATGGTCAGCAGTGCCAGCTCCTCGCTGTGCTCGGTAAGAGTACCCGTGGACAAGCGCGCCATATCGATTCCCCCGAAGCAGAGCTGCTCCATGGTGCTGACCTCATCACCCAGCTCCCCGTCACAGTAGACGCGAATCCTGATTTCTCCACCGGTTCGTTCCTCCACCAAGTCCGCAAAATACTGGGCGGCCATGGTGGTGGGATAGTTCTTCGGCTGATTGTCCGCATAGCGCAGAATCAGCTTAGTCTCCTGCCCGGCGATTGTGCCGCGGGCACAGCCGCACAGCAACGCCGCCAGCAGGAAAATGGGCAGTATTTTTCTCATTGCGCACCGCTCCGCAGACTCCGGCGGTACTCTGTTGGAGTCAGACCCGTTTTCTTCTTAAAGGCGCGGGCAAAATAGTTGGGGCTCTCATAGCCCACCAGTGCCGCAACCTCCGCCGTGGAGCGCAGGGGATCGGCAAGAAGCTCCTTTGCGGCGTTCATGCGCAGCTCCGTCAGGTAGTCCACAAAGTTCACGCCAAAGCATTTCTTAAAGAGGCTGGAGAAATAGGATGCATTCATATTGAGCATTTCACTGACGGAGTCCAGCGAAATGTCATACATCATATAGTTATACTGCAAATGCTTTTGAATCTTGTCCATCAGCACAGCGGTCTTGTCACCGGGGTTATTCCGGGGCAGGCTGTTGCCCATCTGCGCCAGCTGCTGCTGCGCCTGGCTCTGGGAGATGGCGCGGCGGATGGAACGCACTGCCTCCTCCTGATCCACAGGCTTGAGGATATAGTCACAGGCTCCCAGCTTTACGGCCTCCTGTGCATAGTGGAACAAGCTGTAGGCCGTGACGAAAATCACCTTACAGGCCGGGTAGCTCTCCAGAATTTTCCGCGCAGTTTCCAGACCGTTGATGCCGGGCATTTCAATGTCCATCAGCACAATGTCGGGATTCCAGACAGCGGAGATATCCACGGCCTTGCGGCCGTTTTCTGCCAGACGAATCTGGAATTGTCCCTGAAACCGGCTCTCTACCAGCTCTGCCAGAACCTCTCTGACATAGGCTTCGTCATCAACAATCATCATCTTCAGCATCATAGTCTTCCTCCTCTAAAACCAGTGGCAGCCGCAAAGCTGCAACCGTCCCCTGTCCTTCCACCGATTCAAAGTCCATTCCGTACTTGTCACCCAGCATACGGGTTCTCGCCGCCACATTGTACACACCAATGTGGGAGCTGGGGATATCGGATTTTCTGAGCTTCTCCTGCAGAGCCTTTAAGTCCTCCGCTTTCATGCCCACGCCGTTGTCCTCCACCCGGATGTGAAGAATCCCGCCCTCGGCAAAGATGCGCATGGTGACGAGGCCGCCCTCTTCCTTGGGCGCAATACCATGGCGGAAGGCATTCTCCGCCAGCGGCTGCAAAATAAACGACGGCATCATCACAATCTGGGGGTCAATATCGGGGGCAATCTCCCACTGCAAATTGAGCCTGCTGCCGAACCGCGCGCGGTAGAGCGAATAGAAAGACTCCGTAATGTGAATCTCCCGCGCCAGCGAAACCTGCGCCGCATTGGAGCCAAGCGAATAGCGGAACAGTCTACTCAGGGCACCGAGAAGGGTGTAGGTCTTGGTTGCCGCCTCCTGCTGGGCGGTGTACATGATGGCATTGAGGGTATTGAACAGGAAATGAGGATCCACCTGACTGCGCAGCAGCTGGAGCTGACTGCGCTCCATGTGGTTCTGAAGCTCCAAGGCCTCATTTTCCTTGCGCAAAAGTGCCTGCTCAATTTCGTTTTTCTCCTCCAGGAGCTTGACCTGCCGCTTCATGGAGTGCTTCATCTCATTGAAGGCTCGGTTCATATCGCCGATTTCATTGTCGTCAATGTCGGAAAGATCCGCTGTGTCCAGATTGCCGTTGGAAATCTCCCGGGAGGAATCCGACAGATTTCTGACACCGTAAGCAAGGGTTCGGATGGAAATCACCAGCGATACGCCCACGACCAGACACACCAGAAGCGACACTGCCTGCAAAATCCGCAATAGGTTACTTGTGCCCATGATTCTCTGATATTCATTGAAGTTATCCTGAATTGCCTGCTCCAGAAGCTGCCGGGAGTATTTCTGAACATAGCTGCCGCAGGGTGCCATCTTGTCAAAGTACAAGGTGGAGGCCTTTATCAGCTCACCGTCCTTCATCAGGCTCAGGACATCATCGGTGAGGGACTTGTAGGAAGCAAATGTGGTCTTGACTGCGGAGGCAATCAGATACTGCTCCTCGCTGACCTGCCCCAAGTCCACATGGACGGCATCCAGCGCCAACATGCTTTCCTCCCGCGCAGAGCGCAGGTTGCGGGAGAAATTCATCAGGTCATTAGAATCCCAGCGGCAATTGTCCAGCACCGCCGCATATCGGTCGGCACTTCCCACAAACTGGGAAATGGCCAGAATGTTCTGTGTGCGCTGCTCCATGGGGCGAACCACCAGCCGGGTATAGGAGCTGCCGATGCCAAGCTGCAGCAGCAGCGCCGCGGCAAAGGCCGCCAGTGTCAGCAGAATTCGTTTCAGCACGGACCCGGAGCGCAGGATATTCTTCTTCAAAAACACACGCCCCTTCCGCATTTTTCTTCATATTAGCATTATTTTTTTATTTCGGCAAGCTTAATCTTATTGTAACTTTCCAATCCGTGTGCTACAATTCAGGAAAAACGAAGGGAGCTTACACTATGACCATTGATGTAGAACTCAGCGGGCGGGAATTTCGCACCTTTACGGTGTTCGACACCCTGAAACGCAGGAAGCTCTGGCGCGGCCCCGTCATCTTCGCCGCAATTCTGGGCGCAAGCTCCTTTGTCTGCTTCAGCGCCGCCCCCCGTCAGGGCGCGATGCTGCTGGGCAACATCCTGCTGACCATCGGGCTGGGACTTCCGTGCATCTA
This sequence comes from Faecousia sp., assembly GCA_045599455.1. GTDB lineage: Bacteria > Bacillota > Clostridia > Oscillospirales > Oscillospiraceae > Faecousia. The sequence goes on from JAZRVX010000177.1 coordinate 13,910, forward strand.
TTTCGGTTTCTTCTTTTCTTCCCTGAACCGCCAGATTCGCACCCAAGGACTGAGCCGCCCCCAGAAGGTATACACCGTGGAGCTGACGGACAACGCCAAGGCCATCACCGCCGCCAACGGCAAGGAGACCGCCCGTTATGAGTGGGACAAGCTCTTCCACGCCTACCGGGGCGATACCGCCGTTTACCTCTACACCGCTCCCACAAGAGCGCTGATTCTGCCCTACACCTGCGTGGAGGAACCCGAAAAGCTCTGGAAGCTGATATGCAAAAAACTTCCCAAGGAAAAATGCACAACTCTATGAAAAATCCCCGCCTGCTTTTCCGCAGGCGGGGATTTTTTTCAGTATGCAGATTGGAGTTTTCTACTTGTTAAAGATTCAGGCAACAGGCTTCAGACATCAGTTTTTACCCGTTTATCTAGGACAATGCACCGATTTTACTTCCCCTGATGCCTAATGGCTGATTCCTGATGCCTGCGCACGCAAGTGCGCCAAAGCTTCCTTTATCTGCCAAAGCACAAAGCCGCCCGGCTGCGATTAGCAGCCGGGCGGCTCACATTATGCGTTATTGAATCTTGACAGGAAGTCCCGGGTTTCGGGCTTCCGGGGATTGCCGAAGATTTCTTTGGGGGTTCCCTGCTCGTGGATGACACCGCCGTTCATGTAGACCACATGATTGGAAACATCTCTTGCAAAGGCCATCTCGTGGGTGACCACCAGCATGGTCATGCCTTCCTTTGCCAGCTTCTGCATAACTGCCAGAACCTCGCCCACCATCTCGGGGTCAAGGGCGGAAGTCGGTTCGTCAAACAGGAGCACCTCGGGGTTCATGGCAAGGGCTCTGGCAATGGCCACCCGCTGCTTCTGTCCACCGGAAATCTGGCGGGGACGGGCGTTGATGTAGGGTGCCATACCGACCTTTTCCAGATACTCCATGGCCGTTTTGCGGGCGGTTTCCTTGTCCCGCTTCAAAACCTTTATCTGACCGACCATGCAGTTTTCCAGCACGGTCATGTTGTTAAAGAGGTTGAAGGACTGGAATACCATGCCCACATGGCTGCGGTACTCGGCAGCATTCACATTGCGGCCTGCCACATTCTTGCCATGGTAGAGAATCTCACCGGAGGTGGGAGTCTCCAAGAGGTTAATGCAGCGAAGCAGGGTGCTCTTGCCGGAGCCGGAGGCACCGATGATGGAGGTCACATCCCCGGGCTTGACCGTAAAGTCGATATCTTTCAGCACTTCGTGGTTGCCGAAGGACTTGGAAAGATGCTGAATCTTGAGAATTTCTTCCATCTTACTTGCCCTCCTCGTTAAATTCCCTGCTGCGCTCGGCAAAGAGCTTGCGCTTATCGGGGTTAGAGTAGGTGCCCGCGGTCATCACCAGCGGATCCACGGCAACCAGCTCATAGTCACTCTTGCCGTCCATCTTCTTCTCCACCCACCGCAGGAGGAACGAAGCAATCAGAGTCATGGTCAGGTAGCCAATCATTTCCACCGTGGCAGAGGGGAAATACAGGTAGCTGGCACCCACGGCAGCGCGGTGTGCCGCGAAGAAATCGGGGAAGCCGATGATGAACATAACGGAGGTGTCCTTCACATTGATGATGAAGTTATTGCCGATTTGGGGCATGATGTTGCGAAGTGCCTGAGGCAGAATGACATTCACCATGGTCTGGAAGTGATTCATGCCGATGGCCATAGCGCCCTCGGTCTGGCCGGGGTCGATGGAGATAATGCCGCCGCGGACGGACTCTGCCATGTAAGCGCCGGTGTTGATGGACACGACAATGATGGCACACAGCCAGATGCTCTCAAAACGGACGGCGTTGTTGGTAAAATACGGCAGGCCGTAGTACATAAACACCGCCTGCAGCACCATGGGGGTGCCGCGGAAAACTTCCACATAGGCGCGGATGACGACACGAATCAGCCCAAGGAAGAATTTCTTCACGGGATGGTCGGTAGGCTTGCAGGGGATGGTGTTGAGCACACCGCACACAAAGCCGATGATACAGCCGAGGAAGGTGCCCACCAATGCCAGAATCAGGGTGGAACGAATACCGGCTAAGTAGGAGGCGCTGTACTTGCCCCAGAGCTTGGCGATATCCGCAAACAATTTTGCAAACGTACTCATGGTAACTCTCCTTTATTTATGAGCATTGGCACGGCCGGAAGAATTCCCGACAATGCCAACATTCATAACATCCGGGGCTGCCAAATCCGGCAGCCCCGGCAAAAGTCGGATAGATTAGCCCTCCACAGGCTGGATGGCGATGGCCTGCTCCATCAGAGCATTGAAGTCATCGGCGCTCATGTTGGAAAGGACGGCATTGAACGCATCCTTGAGCACGGTGTTGCCCTTCATCATGGAAACACCGATGTTCACATTCTCAGCGCGCTCGGCATCGGTGAACTGGAAGTCGCCGGCGGTACCGGAGAAGTCCAGAATGACCATGTCGGGGTAAGCCTGGCAGGCTGCCTGTGCAGTGGGCATATCGGTGCAGACGAAGTCAACCTCGTTGGTCTCCAGAGCCATCAGCATGTCGGGAGCGGAGCCCTTGGGAGGAATGATGTTGGCACCGCTGATCTGGGGCAGGCACTGGTCATACCAGATGGTAGCCTCCTGGCTGGTACACTTGCCGCCGGCCAGGTCTGCAATGGAAGCAGCATCAGCAAAAGCGCTGTCCTTCTTGGTCACGCACACGATGGAAGCGTACAGGTAGGGACCTGCGAAATCGACCTGCTCGCTGCGCTCGGCGGTCATGGACTGACCCGCGATAACAGCGTCATAGGTACCGGTCTGGACACCGGGAACCAGAGAATCCCAGTCGGCCTGCATGACTTCCAGCTGCCAGCCGTTGGCCTCGCAGATAATCTTGCCCATCATCACATCGTAGCCGTTGGCGTAGGAGCCGGGCACATTGGCAATGGGAACGGCACCGTTGGAGTCATCGTTCTGGCTCCAGTTGTAGGGGGCGTAAGCGCACTCCATGGCGATGGTCAGGACACCGTCCTCCACGCCGGACTTCACGGCAGCGGAAGCACCGTTGGAAGCGGCACCGGCAGGAGCCTCGGACTTGCTGCCGCAGGCGGCCAGGGAGGCGACCATCAGCACGGCGAGCATCAGAGCAAACATTCTTTTCATTTCATTTTCAACCTTTCTTATTGGAATTACGACATAAAAAATTGGATTGCTCCGCAGAGCAATCCAATCGTAAAAACAGCATAGCAGGCATCAAGATACCCTGCGGTCCTTACGATAGCGCTCCACGAAATGTGACAGTCCGTGAGATATTCTCCCACGACCCAGCAATGCACGGCTGTGCAACCATGCAAGCTTCGGCGAAAGGCCCTTTCCTCTGTGACGGCTGCACACCTTGCCACAGGGTACTGATGCCGATTCGCACCTCTACCATAAGCGATTCAATTTGAGTGCATGATACTTCCTGCAAGGACAAATGTCAATAGGAAAGCGCTAATTTTGGCATAGTGAAACAAAGTGAAGCTTTCCGGCGAAAAATCTTGTACAAATAGACATGATTGTCTGATTCTGCCATACCGGTTTTGACGGTTTCGGGCTTCCGTGCCTACTCAGTACGACACGATGGAGTCGATGTCATAGGGTGTTGCCTGATACACGAAGTAGTTGAGCCAGTTGGAAAACATCAGGTGGGCGCAGGAGCGCCATGTGCTGACCGGCTCCTTGGTATCATCATCACCCGGGAAATAGTTCACAGGCACTCTGGGGTTCAGTCCCGCGGCCTTATCCCGGAAATATTCATTTTTCAGCGTGTCGGTATCATACTCCGAGTGACCCATGATGAAAATCTGACGGCCGCCGTCGTTGCTGACGGCGTAGACCCCGGCCTCATCGCTCTCAGCCAGGATTTTGAGCTTGCCCGTGGCAAGAATGTCCTCGCGGCTGACCGTGGTGTGCCGGGAATGGGGCACCATGAAGGTGTCGTCAAAGCCTCGGAACAGGATGGGATTCTTGCGCACCACCCGATGGGGAAATACCCCGGACATTTTCTCCGGCAGCGGAATCTTATCCACTCCGTAGTGATAGTACAGCCCCGCCTGTGCGCCCCAGCAGATGTGCAGGGTGCTGTAGACATGGGTACGGCTCCACGCCATGATATCACACAGCTCCTGCCAGTAGTCCACCTGCTCAAAGGGCATTTTCTCCACAGGGGCTCCCGTGATGACCAGTCCGTCGAAGAACTCTTGCTCCACCTCCGGGAAGGTCTTATAGAAGACCTGCATGTGCTCGGCGGCGGTGTTCTTGGGGATGCGGCTGACAGTAAGAAACTCCATGTGAATCTGCAGCGGGGTATTGCCGAGGAGTCTTGCCAGCTGGGTCTCGGTGATAATCTTGGTGGGCATCAGATTCAGCACCAGAATCCGCAGGGGACGGATATCCTGCGTTGCGGCGCGCTCAATGTCCATGACGAAGATATTCTCCTCCTGCAAAACCTTGGCAGCAGGAAGTGTGGCGGGAATACAGATAGGCATGGTGGGTTCTCCTTGGATGATATAAAGGAAGCTTTAACTCGCTTTGCTCGTAGTCATCAGTCATCAGAGTGGTGACTTTAGGTGAAAGCGCCGATTTAACAAAGCAAAAAACTGATGACTGATGTCTGATAGCTGATGACTGAATCTCTAACGGCTACGCCGTTAAAGATTCAGTCATCTCACAACTAGGAGAACCAAAATGAAATTCATCTCATGGAATGTAAACGGTCTGAGGGCTTGCATGAGCAAGGGCTTTATGGACTTTTTTAATGCAGAGAATGCGGACTTTTTCTGCCTTCAGGAAACCAAGCTCTCCGAAGGTCAGATTGCCCTCGACCTGCCCGGCTTCTTCCAGCACTGGAACTATGCGGAAAAGAAGGGCTACTCCGGCACGGCAATTTTTGCAAAGCAGTCTCCCCTGTCCGTCCGCTACGGTGTGGGTGTGAGTGAACTGGACACCGAGGGCCGTCTCATTACCCTGGAATACCCTGAGTTTTTCCTCGTGACCTGCTACACTCCCAACGCCCAGAGGGAACTGGCCAGAATCGGCCACCGTATGAGCTGGGAGAAGGCTTTCCGAGAATACCTGATGGGTCTGGACTCCATTAAGCCCGTCATCGTCTGCGGAGATTTAAATGTAGCGCACAAGGAAATCGACCTCAAAAACCCCACATCCAACCGCGGTGCCGCCGGATTCTCCGATGAAGAACGCGGGGCATTCGGGGCGCTTCTGGAAAGCGGATTTACCGACTCCTTCCGTTACCTTTATCCCGACAAGGAGGGAGCCTACACATGGTGGAGCTATATGTTCAAGGCCAGAGAGCGGAACACAGGCTGGCGCATTGACTATTTCCTGGTATCCAACCGCATTGCGAATAAAATCACCGCCACCCCCATTTACTCAGAAATTCTCGGCTCCGACCACTGCCCCGTAGGACTGGAGCTGAACCTCTAGTCCTCCTCGGGAATCAGAAGTCCCGGCACTCCATCGTGAATTGCGAAGCGGCTTTGCATCAGCGCCGGAAGATAGTCAAAGGGTTCATCCTCCCGAACCGGGACAAAGCGCATGGGCTTTCGGCCATTGTCCCATACGGAAAACACCGGATTTTCCCCGGATAGCTGACGATTCGGCAAACGGCGGCGCAGAATAAAACTCTCGCATTCAGGATACAAAACCCCAAGATTTATGTTTTCATCCCCCGCGCAGTCCCACAGCCGATAGATTGCCCCCGGTGGGAGATTACAGCGGCAAAGAATCTCGGTGTACAGTCCGCTCCTAATCAGCCGAACCTGTCCGACCACATGATTTTCCCATGTTACACTGTAGGTCTCATCCATAAAAAGCCCTCCCGATGCCATCATACGCATCGGGAGGTTCTTTATGCATCAATAAATCCAATAGGATGTGCCGTCCTTAATAAGCGAAGCACCGCCGGAGGGCTGGAGTCGAATATAGAGTTCCTTCGCATCGCCATCCACCCATTTGAGAACGGACTGCAAGGTCACCCGCGCCCTCAGTCCACCGAAATTCAAGCGCATCAGATAGATGCCCTCCTCTTTCAGCGCTTCAATGTCTTTCGCGGTGAAATGGATATCAACGCCCTTTTGCTCACAAACGATATCCAACGCATTATCATTTCGCTCGGCAGTAAAGGGATATGTCTTGCCCTCGGCATCCTTTACAAGCAGCGTTTTGGAAAGGGGTTTGGCTTCCTCAGGTTTGGCTTCCTCAGGTTTGGTCTCCTCGGGAGTTGTTTCCGCAGGCTTTGTCTCGACGGGCTGCGTTTTGGCAGGCTCGGTTTCAGCACTCTCGGCATCCTCCGCCGGAGCAGTGGGAACAAAGCCCTCCTCCGCATCAAAGCCCTCTGTAATCAGAAGCTCTGACTTCACATCCAGCACTACACGCTCGCCCACATCGGCTGTAAAGAGAGCGCCGCTGCCTGTAGAGACCTGCATGGAGCCCGCAACGGGGATAACATCCATGCGAAGCGCATCAGCTCCGCCCTCGCCGCTGCCGACAGCCTGAACGCCGAAAGCATTGAGTCTTCCGCCAAGCAGGGAAATGTCACTCGCGCCGCCGCACCAGCCGCCACCGATGCCCGCTGCCTTCATGCCGCCCTTGACGGAAATCTGACCGCCGAGAACGGAAATCCGGCTGCCTGCGCCAAACTGTCCGCCGCCGATACCGGCACCGAAGACACCGCCCACGGCGTTGACATTGCCGCCGGCAATGGTAATCCGACTGCCGGGTGCATTGGCACCACCGCCGATGCCGGCGCCGAACTGTCCGCCGGAGGCATTCAGGACACCGTCCTCCTGCCCGAGAATATAAAGGGCTGCATCCTTAACCTCCAGCCCTGCATGCATCAGACCGCTGTGCAGATTGGAATTGCCCAGAAGATTCAGAACCACGGTGCCATCACCGCTGACAGCAAAGGCAGGGGCTTCCTGCTGCGCGGAAACATCCACATCCAAATCCTGAATGGTCACATGAAGTCTGCGCCCCTCGGGGGCATTTACAGCAACGGTATTCTGAGAGGATTTGCCCGTAATTACGGGGCTGTCATCCACATGACGCTGCTCCTGATATGTAACCACCTGCACCCCATCGGCAAAGCCAATCTGCACCGAGCTGAGCCCGATATTATAGCTCTCAGCCCCTGCGCCCAGACATAACGCCGAGCACACAGCAAGCCCTGCACCAAGGGAAAGCAGATGCCGCATCCTTTTCATAGATTTATCCTCCCGGATAGTATAAGTATAGCTGTTACCATTTTGTCATATATTGATATATTTGTCAAGCATTTCAATTATTAATTTTTTGAGCCGATGCAAAAGCATCGGCCCTCATTCAAAATGTGCTTCTGTTGTCGGACAAACCGAAACTCACCGCAATGGCATTGTCTACCCGGGACATCTGGCTGTCGCTGAGCCTGCCCATATGCTCCCGAAGACGGCGCTTGTCAATGGTGCGAATCTGCTCCAGCAGAATCACTGAGTCCTTACTCAGACCTACGCTGCCTCCGGCGATATTGATGTGAGTCGGCAGTCTGGCTTTTCCCGTCTGTGAGGTGATGGCGGCAGCAATCACTGTGGGAGAATGCCGATTGCCGGTGTCATTCTGAACAATCAGCACCGGGCGGGTTCCGCCCTGCTCACTGCCCACCACCGGTGACAAATCCGCATAGTAAATATCGCCACGCCTCACGCTGCTGTCAGAGTTTTCCATACTGCTTCACGCTCCGTGTGTACATTTCATGCAGCGCTACAAGAAACTATGTAACGCAGCTTGTGTGTATTTTCCCACGCAGGTTGTGATTCTATACTCCGGCGCTTCAACTTATTCTATGCTTTTTTCGCTGCTAAGCTACCTGATTTCAAAATTTTTGACATCCACCGTCAAATACCGACGGCCATCCGCGAGAATCTCCCCCCGAATGGGCACATCGTCCCCGTTAAACCACACATCCACCACAAGATTTTCCCCATTGTAGGGATAGGAAATGGTGATGGTAAAGTTTTCGCCGTCTGCGCCCTCGGTGGTTATGTAGCCACTGCGCAGAGCTTCATAGAGAACCCAGGGTGCACCCACCGGGCTCATCAGGTCATCGGCAATTAACGGAAATGCCAGCACCTCATCATCAAAGCGCAGACCGCCCCGTCCGGAAGCAATCCTGCCCGTGATACCCGCAATGCTTTCCGGCTCCGTCACGGTAAAATCCAGACCGCCATCGGCATCCGCACGGCATTGCAGGGTAAACTCATAGAGCTTGTCCCCATAGTCGGCAGTAATACCGGATGTAAAAGACACTTCCTCCGCTTTCAGCAGCTTGCTCCGCAGACCCATGGCGCGCTCCGTTCCCCCGCTGCTGCATCCGCTCAGTAGAAAAATACAGGCCGCCAGAGCCACAATTTTTTTCAAACATCCATCCTTCCTTACTTCACCAGCTGCGGCAAAACCTCCAGCATGTCCGTTGGGAGAAGCCCCGGCTGCCCCAGCGTCTCGGCGCACACATCCCCCGCCAGGCCATGCAGGTACGCCCCCAACGCCGCGGCCTCACAGGGTGCAATTCCCTGCCCCAGCAGTGACACGATGATACCGGCAAGCAAATCTCCGCTGCCGCCCACCGCCATACCCGGGTTTCCCGTGGTATTGCGATAGGTTTTCTCACCGTCCGTGATGATGGTGCGGTGACCTTTCAGCAGGACAACCGCGCCCAGCTCCCGGGAAAGAGCTTGCGCATCCCGAACTCTGTCATCCCGGGGCTTAGTGCCATGGAGCCTTCCAAATTCCCCATCGTGGGGTGTGAGGATTGTTGGATACTTTCTGCCACGCATTATATCTTTATGCGCAGACAGTAAATTTATTCCATCGGCATCCACAATTACGGGACATTCGGCATGGCGGAGGACTTCCGAAAGAACCGCAAGGGTTCCATCGGACTGCCCAAGGCCGCAGCCGATGAGCACGGCATCCATAAAAGGAAGCTTTTTCAGAATTTGCGGAACGGCATCGGCACTGAGCATTCCGTCCTCATCGGGAAGTGGAAATACCACGGCTTCATTGAGCTTCACCGCCTCGATAGCATAGATGCTCCGGGGGACACCCAGATACACAAGGCCGGAGCCGGTACGCAGAGCACCCATAGCAGCTAAGTACGCCGCCCCGGTGAAGCCCTCCGCGCCGCACAGCAGGAGAACTTTTCCGTAGTCACCTTTGTGGGTGTCGGGCTTGCGGGGCAGAAGAA
>JAZRVX010000178.1:0-2609 GCA_045599455.1 Faecousia sp.
CCTGCAAATGAGCTTATGAAGCTCTTCGGCCTGTGCGACACCCACATTGCGGAAGTTGCCAGAGAAATGTGCAAGTAAAGAAAACTTGTGAGGAGGTCAGGCTTGTGCCTGACCTCCTTTTACTGCCCGAATGGCCCAACCTGCCACAATCCGGCCTGCTGAAATGATTACAATTTATGGGAATTTGCGTTATTGGAAAGGCAGATAAAGGAATCTTTAGCTCGCTTCGCTCGCAGACCTCGGGAATCAGCCATCAGGCATCAGGGAGAAGTAAAATCGGTGCATTGTCCTGGATAAACGGGTAAAAAACTGATGCCTGAAGACTGAGGCCTGACGGCTGAAGCTTTGTGCTTCGCTCAAAACTTAAAAAAGACTTAATCCCCATTTGGTTGATTTTTGCCCCCGTTTTGGATATGATATAGAAAAACATTCATATACCCATGAATTTTTTTAGCCGTCAGTAATCAGGCATCAGTTGTCAGTTTTTTGATAACGGTTTTCACATTATTTCTCAGATTTTTCGGGAGGACATCCTATGAAAAAATATTTGGCTCTGCTTACTTCATTTTTGCTCTGTGCCTGTTTAACCGCCTGCAAGGGCGATACGGCAGTGTTTGTCCAGTCCGTGGGCGAGCTTTCCGGCTTTGGCGGTATTGCTCCCGGTGACCGTTTCTCCGCCATGGTGGTCTCCGAGCACACCACCGAGGTCAAGAAGGACGGGGACAAGGCCGTGGAGGAAGTTTTCGTCAAGGAGGGGGACGATGTCAAGGAGGGACAGGCGCTCTTTTCCTATGACATGGACGAGCTGCAGCTGAGCTTTGACAAGCTCCGGTTGGAGCGCGACCAGCTCACCGCCTCCATCGAAAGCTATAAGGCGCAGATTTCCCAGCTTGAGAAAGAGCGCAATGGCGCGTGGGGCAATAACAAGCTCCAAATCACCATCCAGCTCCAGACCACGCAGGTGGATCTCAAGGAAGCGGAGTTGACTCTGAAAGCCAAGGAAAACGAGGTAAACCGTGCCCAGGCTCTGCTGGATAATTCCACTGTTACCGCACCCACCGCAGGCCGTATCCAGTCCATCAACGAGTCCGGCACGGATGCTAACGGCAATGCCGTGCCCTTCATTGTCATTCAGGAGGCGGGTGCCTACCGGGTCAAGGGTGTCATCAATGAGCTCCAGCGCGGCGGCATTCGTGACGGCCAGCGCATTAAAATGACTTCCCGCGTAAATCCCGATGCCGTCTGGTACGGCACGGTGACGGTGGTTGACTACGAAAACCCCATTCAGAATCAGAATAACTACTATGGCATGGCCTCCGATGAGATGACCTCCTCCAGCAAGTACCCCTTCTATGTGGCGCTGGATTCCACCGACGGACTTATGATGGGTCAGCACCTCTATCTGGAGCCGGACACCGGCGAGGGCGGAAGCGGTATTATCTTAGATGCCTCCTTCGTGGTGGTGGGTGACAACGGTTCTGCCTTTGTCTGGGCGGACAAGCGGGGGAAGCTGGAAAAGCGCTCCGTCACCGTCAGCCCCTTAAATGAGGCTGACAACAGCTATCTGATTCTTTCCGGCCTTTCCGTGGAGGACTACATTGCCTTCCCGGATGCTACCTGCCGCTCCGGCCGCCCCACCACCAAGGTGCAGGAGTTTACGGAAGATTTTGACGGCGGTTTCCCGGAGACCCCCATGGATTTTGAGAACTTCGGCGACATACCCATGGATATGCCCATGGATTTCCCCGATGGCATTCCGGGAGACATTCCCGAGGATATCCTTGAGGATATCTCGGACGAAACCGAGGAGAAGCCGGGCGAGGATGCTGCCGAGAAGGCACCGGAAGAAACAACTGCACCGAGTGAGGAAAACTGATGGAGATTCTGAAACTCACGGATATCTGCAAGGATTACAAGCAGGGCAAGGAGCCCGTCCGTGTTCTGAAAAATGTGAATCTGTCCGTGGAGGAGGGGGATTATCTTGCCATCATGGGTCCCTCCGGCTCCGGCAAGACCACCCTTATGAACATCATCGGCTGTTTGGATGTGCCCACCTCCGGTACCTATACCCTGCGGGGGCGGGACCTCAAGAACTTAAACGACAATGACCTTGCCGAGATTCGCAATAAGCATCTGGGCTTTGTCTTTCAGTCCTTCCACCTGATGCCCAAATTGGAAGCCCTTGACAATGTGGCATTGCCCCTATTGTATGCCGATGTTCCCCTCAAGGAGCGGCGGGAGCGGGCGGAGGCGGCGCTGTGCGCCGTGGGATTGCAGGAGCGCATTCACTTCTTCCCCAATCAGCTCTCCGGCGGCCAGTGCCAGCGCGTGGCCATTGCCAGGGCATTGGTAGGCAACCCTTCCATCCTTCTGGCAGACGAGCCTACCGGTGCTTTGGACCAGAAAACGGGCAAACAGGTGATGGCCCTCTTTGAAGAACTGAACAAGGAAGGCCGTACCATTATCATGATCACTCACGATATGAACATCGCCTCCTGCGCCCATCGCGTGGTGCACATCATTGACGGCGTGTTGACGGAAGGAGGCGGAACTGCGGATGCTTAAGAAGCTGCGCGGCGTAATGGTGATGCTCAAGGAATGCATCTCCA
>JAZRVX010000179.1:0-1116 GCA_045599455.1 Faecousia sp.
TTCTGATACTGCTTTTCGTACATCGGAGCGATACCGAGCACGATGGCAACGCATCGGAAGAAGCTGATATAACCGGTTACGCGGGGAGCTTTGAAATAAAAATCCCGCTTGCGGTAATACATTTCCGTAGGCGGGTTTGCTCTTGCGTATTCCTTTGTGAATGGCTCCAAGAACTCGAAATATCTCTGCGTTACCCGGTAGTCCCGTTGGTTCTCTATCAGCCTGTCCTCAATGCTTTCCTTACTGTACTCCTCGCCAAGCCGGAAGGTGCGGACGCTTTTCTTTGAGCCGATGGAACGGATCGTTGCGTACTTGTGGTAGGGGCCGCTTTCGAAAATATAGCCGAGCTTTTTCAGTACGGTTGTCATTTCATTCCAACTGCTCGATAACGACAGCGCCTTATCCAGCGCCTCACGCATCAGATTGAAGCGGGTGGGCTCGCCGTTCTTTTCGGCGAAGTAGACCGAACGCGCTGTTTTGTGCTTCTGCGGATTCTTGACCACCGACAGCCCGTGCTCCTTGCAGATGCGATCCGACATGGCACGGAGCTGATAGTAGACACCGTATTTCGCTTCCAGCTTGTGTCCGTCCCACATCCCGACGGAATTCACGACAAAGTGATTGTGGTAGGTGCCCGTGTTGAAATGGGTCGCCACCAATACCTGATAGTTGTCGCCCCATAATCTCCGCGCAGTCTCCAGCCCGATCTGATGGCATTCTGCTGCCGACACCTCACCGGTCTTGAAAGACTGGTAAGCGTGGTAAGCGACATTGCCGCCGGCCTTGCCGAAGCGTTTCTGTGTAGCGGTCATTTCCTTGATCGCCGTATCGGGCGTACAGTTCACGCCGGAGACGGCGTAGCTCTGTTCGCCTTCGTCGAGCGTTTTAGCTTTATTGGCAGCGTAGATAAGCACCTGCTCCAGATCTGTCAGCTTGGTCTTTTCGGGATTGCTGCAATACTCCACGACGCGGGAAACGCTGTCATGGATCGCCCAGATCTTCGTTACCGCCATCGGCATCATCCTCCTCTCCGTGGTAGGCTTTCAGAAGCAGACCTTCGATCTCCGTAAAGGCATCGTTAAATTCGGTCATGGCGACCTCATAGCGGATACCGTC
>JAZRVX010000180.1:0-14374 GCA_045599455.1 Faecousia sp.
AAAAACCTTGATTTTCTCCCCGGATGGACTATAATAGCCCTATATTCTGCTGACCCGGGGGGCCGGGCAGGTTAGGAGTGGGAACCATGCTTTCTAAGCAAATGAAATACAATCTGGAAAATTCCTCCGCCATCCGCAAGATGTTCATTGAGGGGCAGGAGCTGGCCGCGCGCATCGGCAAGGAGAATGTGTTTGACTTCTCTCTGGGCAATCCCGTTGCCCCCGTGCCCGAGGCGTTCACCAAGGCTCTGCAGGAGGCCATCGCCACCGAGGACAGCCTGACCCTGCACGGCTACACCAACAACGCGGGCTACCCCGAGGCGCGGCAGGCCGTTGCCGAGAGCCTAAACCGCCGTTTCGGTCAGAAATTGACTGCCGACAATGTGGTGATGACCGTGGGCGCCGCCGGTGCCATCAACATCGTGTTCAAGTCCATTCTGGATATTGACGACAATGTGGCGGTGTTCCGCCCCTACTTCGGCGAGTACCGCAGCTATGCCAGCAATTTCCACGCCCATGTGGTGGAGATTGACCCGGTGCTGCCCTCCTTCATGCCCGATTTGCAGGACATGGAGAAGAAAATCAACGAACGCACCAAGGCGCTGATTCTCAATAACCCCGTGAATCCCTCCGGCGTGGTGTACGATGCCGATACCCTGAAAGCCATCGCCGCCATCCTGGAGCGCAAGCAGGCGGAGTTCGGCCACGAGATTTACCTCATTGCCGACGAGCCCTACCGGGAGCTGGTGTACGATGGGGCAAAGGTCGAATACCTGCCCGGCATCTATGCCAATACCTTCGTGGCCTATTCCTTCTCCAAGTCCCTGTCCGTGCCCGGTGAGCGCATCGGCTATCTGATTGTACCCCCCACCATGACGGACTGGCAGGAGATGGCAAACGCCGTGACCGTTGCAAACCGCGTGTGCGGCTTCGTCAATGCCCCGAGTCTTTTGCAGAAAGCCGCCGCCAAGTGCGTGGATGAAAAGTGCGATGTGGAGTTCTACAACCGCAACCGCAAGCTCCTCTACGGCGCGCTGACCGACATGGGCTTTGAATGCGTCAAGCCCATGGGTACCTTCTACCTCTTCGTCAAGTCCCCGGAGACGGACGAGAAGAATTTCGTTGCCAAGGCAAAGCAGCACGGCATTATCATGGTGGCCGGTTCCACCTTCGCCATGCCCGGGTTTGTGCGCATTGCCTACTGCGTGGGCTATGACATGATTGAGCGGAGCATTCCCCAGTTTGCAAAGCTGGCGCAGGAGTACAAGCTGTCATGAAAAGTGCCGTCCCGGTTTTCGGGACGGCACTTGCGTGTGTCGAAAAACCATCGTCAGAACGGTCATTGCGAGGTGTGCGAGAATCGCACGCCGTGGCAATCTCAACCTACCGATTTACGAAGCGTTGAGATTCCCACGGTCGCCTGCGGCTTCCCTCGGAATGACCGGCTTTACGGATTATCTCAGGGTCGCCCGGCAAGGGCGGCCCTCTCCTTTTGTAAAATCATCTTGAAAAAGACTCACGGTCTGATATAATAATCCTGAAATAAAAACAGCAGGAAATGGAGCATACGCCCATGATGAAACAGAGAATGCACGCACTGAAAAACGCGCTGAACAATGTCCTGATTATGTTGTTGGGCACGGCGCTGGTGTTCACCCTGATTATGATTATCCAGACCAGCTATGCTGCCGACCGCCAGATGAACAATATGTACGACAAGCTCAAGAATGCGGAAATGCGTCTGGAGCAGAACCGTCAGGAGGCGCAGGAGAACTGGACTACTTTCCATGAGGCCATGGACAGCAAGCTCCGCACGGCGGCGCTGCTGCTCGACCGTATGGACACCGTCAGCGAGGATGTGCTGGACAGTCTGGAATCCAGCGCAAGCTTCGACTTTCTGGGTGTGTACCGCAATGTGGGCAACCATGTGGCGGGCAAGCACTGCGCCACGGTGGAAATCCGGGAGCGGCTGTTCGGCGGTGAGAACTGCGTTGTGCAGGACAAGGGCGAGCGCTATATTGCGTGGTTCTGCGCGCCGCTGTCGGATGGCGACTGCGTCCTGGGCGGCAAGGTCTGCACGGAGTACGCGCTGACCCAGCAGACCATGAGCAGCTTTGCCTACTCTCTGGATGAGCTGGATTTGCAGTCCGATGCCCATGTGCTGCTGGTGGATAACGAAACCGGCAAGCTTATCTATGCCTCCGATGCGCTGTCCGAGAGCGCATTTAAGATGGGCCGCACAAGCCGCAGCTTTGTGGTGATTGACGATGTGCGCTATGCCTATGCGGTGTACGAGGGCGAGAATTATACCTTCGTCTCACTGGTACCCCAGAGCTCCGTGTCCGAGAGTGTGCGCAATATCGCGGTGCTGCTGTCTGTGATTTTTGCCATTATCATCGGCCTTGTCAGCACCTATGCCTTCTTCATTGAGGAGGAATTTGAGAGCGACAGCGCCGATTCCGCCAAGAAGGATAAAAACGAGAAGACCAAGAAATTCTTCGGCACCCCCGTGGATGCCACCCTTTACTATAAAGCCCGCAATGTGGTGCTGCTGGCACTGGTGAGCGTGTTCGTCATCTGCACCTATATGCAGATGCTCTCTGCCGTCGGCCGCCAGCATCTGGCCTCTGTGAACGGTCTGAATGGTCTGGATATGCTGCTGCAGGAGAATGATAAGCGCATTCAGAATCTTTCCGACCAGTATGCCGCCGACTACAGCGCAAGAGCGAACGAAATTGCCCAGATTCTCAAGCACGATGCCGGAATGCTTCGCCGTGAGGAAATCATCCGTCTGGCCGAAACTCAGGGCGTGGATGTGCTCTATGTCTTCGACGAGCAGGGCAGAACCGTGGTCACCAACGATGTGTATCAGGACTTCGTCCTGTCCGATAATCCCGAAGACCAGAGCCATGCATTCTGGCCGGTCATCAAGGGCTATACCGAGACCTATGTGCAGGAGCTGCGCGCGGATAATTCCGGCACCAACCGCATGATGCAGTACATCGGTGTCCGCCGCCAAGATGCCCCCGGCATGGTGCAGGTGGGCATGAATCCGGAGATTATCACCCGCCGCCTTGCCCGCACCCAGATGCGGGAGGTGCTGGACACGGTGATTGTGGAAAACGGCGGTATGGTCTTCGCGGTGGACAGCACCACGGGGAGCCTGCTGTACTGGCCGGATGCCCGGGAAATCGGCCGAAACGCCTCCAATGTGGGGCTGTCAACATCTGCCATGACGGACGGATTCTCCGGCTGGCAACGCTTGGGTGGCCGTGAATACTATGTGAGCAGTCTGCTGCATGGTGATATCCTCCTGCTCACCGCGGTGCCCCGGGAGAATATCTACGCCCATGTGCTGACCATTGCGGCGATTGTCACGCTGAACTGCGCCGTGCTGACCTGCGTGGTGCTGTATTTGCTGCTGCGCAGCTCCATGTCCTTCCGCAAGGGCTTTGCCACCGTGGAGGGGGTGCAGCCCGCTCCCAATGCGTTTTTCACCATCTTCCGCAATGACCGCCGCCAGACTACCCAGAATGCCGCCTCCCGCTGGAACGGCACGGTGCTCCACTTCTCCGGCATGAACCCGGAGCAGAAGCTCAAAAAGGTTCTGTCCGTGCTGGCATCCATCCTGACGGTTATCCTGTTTGTGCTCTATCAGCTGTCCCAGAGCCGGACGATTAACCCCATCCTGTCTTTGATTCTCTCCCGCCGCTGGGAGCGCTCTTTGAATATCTTTGCTCTGAGCTATGTGCTCATCACCACCATGGAGATTCTCATGGCCTCGCTGGCCGTGCGGGCGATTATCGGCTGGTTCTCCATGGGTGCCAATACCCGCTCGGAGACAGTCGGGCGCATGATGCAGAATTTCATCCGCTACTTTGCCATCATCGGTGCCGTTCTGTACGGCATCCAGTTCTTCGGCGTGGACTCCACCACCATCATCACCGGCACGGGTATTATCACACTGGGCGTGTCCCTCGGCTCCCAGAGCTTGGTGGCGGATATTATGGCGGGCATCTTCATCGTCTTTGAGGGCGAGTTCCGGGTAGGCGACATCATCACCATCGGGGACTTCCGCGGCACGGTGGAGGAAATCGGCATCCGCACCACCAAGGTCAATAAAAAGGGCAATATTAAGATTTTCCGCAACTCCCAGATTTCCGGCGTGCTGAATATGACCAAGGAAGATTCCGTGGCGGTGTGCGAGTTCCAGGTCTCCTACGGCACGAACCTGAAAAAGCTGGAAAAAATTCTGGAAAGAGAATTCCCCAAGATTTCCAAGAACATCCCCGACCTGAACGGCGACCTGAAATACAAGGGTGTCAGTGCACTGGGCGATTCCGGTGTGACGCTGCTGGTCATCGGCATCTGCGAGGAGAGCACACGCCCGGATGTGGAGCGCGCCATGAACCGGGAAATGAAGCTGCTTATGGATAAGCACGGCATCGAGATTCCCTTCCCCCAGGTCGTGGTGCACACGCCCGTGGAGCTTCCCGAGGAAATCCCCGAAATTCCCGAAGAGAAAATTGTTTCGGAACAGTAAGCAGACCGGCTGTGAAGTTACCTTCACAGCCGGTTTTCGATATGGGATAAGGAGGCTTTCGTCAATTAAGAAAGGCTTTCAATAGAAGGTCATTGCGAGGGCGCTTTGCGCCCGTGGCAATCCGTTCCCTAAAGCCGTCGTTTTGTACCGAGTTGGTTATAATTGCAGCATTGAGATTGCCACGACCGGTTTGATAACCGGTCTCGCAATGACCACTATTTTAGTGCTTCCTTAATTGATTAAAGCCCCCTTATTTTCAAAGAAAAGTACATCAACACAAAAAAGACGGCTGTGGAATCCACAGCCGTCTTGACTTTACTCTTTCACATTCAGGGCAATGTGCACATCGTCCAGCTGCTTCTGCTCCACGCAGCCGGGAGCGCCCATCATCAGATCCTGTGCGTTCTTGTTCATGGGGAAGGTGATGACCTCGCGGATGCTCTCCTCGCCGGTCAGCAGCATGACCAGACGGTCAACGCCGGGGGCAGCGCCTGCATGGGGGGGAGCGCCGTAGGTGAAGGCGTTGTACATGGCGGGGAACTTGGCTTTCACATCCTCCTCGCCCAGCCCCACCATCTGGAAGGCCTTGACCATGATTTCGGGGTCGTGATTACGCACAGCGCCGGAAGCGCACTCGTAGCCGTTGCACACCAGGTCGTACTGGTTGGCGTTGATGGCCAGGAGCTTCTCGGTGTCGCCCTCGGCATCCTCCAGCGCCTTCAGGCCGCCCTGGGGCATGGAGAAGGGGTTGTGGCAGAATTCCAGCTGGCCGCTCTCCTCGCCCATCTCGTACATGGGGAAGTCCACAATCCAGCACAGGGCGTACTGCTCCTCGTCGAAGTGGCCGGGCACGCGCTTGCCAAGCAATGTGCGGATGACACCTGCGGTTTTCTGCGCCACGAGCTTCTTGCCGGCTGCCATGCACACGAAGGTACCGGGCTTCAGGTTCAGCTTTTCGGTGAGCTTGGGGGCGCACTCGGTCAGGAACTTGGACACGCCGCCGGTAAGATTTCCTGCCTCGTCCACCTTGAACCAGCAGGCCTTATTTCCGGTCTGCACTTCCACATCGGAAATGAGCTTGTCAATCCACTTTCTGGCCTGCGTGAAGTCGTCCACGGCCACGGCCTTGACGGTTGCGCCCTCAAAGGGTCCGAAGCCGCAGCCCTGCACCTCGGCGGTGATATCCTGCACCTCCAGGTCAATACGCAGGTCGGGCTTGTCGGAGCCGTAGCGCTCCATGGCCTCGTTGAAGGGGATGTGGCGGAAGGGGGCGCAGGACACGCGGCTGTACTTGCCGAACTTTTCGTACACGGGCACCAGAACGGTTTCCAGAGTGTCCAGGACATCTTCCTGAGAGGCGAAAGCCATCTCCATATCCAGCTGATAAAATTCGCCGGGGGTGCGGTCGGCGCGAGCATCCTCATCGCGGAAGCAGGGAGCAATCTGGAAGTACTTGTCAAAGCCCGAGGTCATCAGCAGCTGCTTGAACTGCTGGGGAGCCTGGGGCAGAGCGTAGAACTTGCCGGGGTGATTGCGGGCGGGGACGAGATAGTCTCTTGCGCCCTCGGGGCTGGAGGAGGTCAGGATGGGGGTGGTAATCTCCAGGAAGCCCTGCTCGGTCATGAGCCTGCGCAGCTCGGCCACCACCTGACAGCGCAGGATGATGTTAGACTTCACAGCGGGGTTGCGCAGGTCGAGGAAGCGGTATTTAAGGCGCACGTTCTCGTCGGCATCCCGGCTCTTGTTGATTTCAAAGGGCAGCTGATTGTGCACGCACTTGCCGAGAACGGTAATCTCGGAGGGCACGACCTCAATCTCACCGGTGGGGAGCTTCATGTTCTTGCTCTCGCGCTCGCGGACAACGCCGGTGACGGAGATGGTGGACTCCTTGTTAATGCCCTTGACAACGCGCATCATTTCCTCGGTCTCCACCACGACCTGAGTGGTGCCGTAGTAATCGCGCAGGACTAAGAATGCAAAGTTGGAGCCAACCTCGCGGGTGTTCTCCAGCCAGCCGACGATGGTAACGGCTTTTCCGGCATTGCTCAGACGCAGCTCGCCGCAGTTATGGGTTCTGGATTGCTTCATATAGAAGGCCTCTCTTGTTTATGAATTTAACCTCAATATATTCTCACAAATTGCCGCAAAAGTCAACGGGGCAGGGGGAATTGACCGTGAAAATGAAGATTTATATTTTTGAAAGCCGCAGGACTTGGACTGTGCGTTACTGAGCAAAAGCTTCCTTTATTACAGGCATATCGACAAATTGAGCGGTGACGAGAACCGTCACCGCTCAAATCGTTATGCGTGAATCAGAAAACTCTCTTCTTGGAGGTCAGGACATAGGCGCAAGCACTAACCGCCATGACACCGAACCACATGGGCAGGGTGTCCATTACGCCGGTCTTGGGCTGGGGCTGGGCAGCGGGAGCGCCGAGTCTTTTGCAGAAACCAAAGCCACTGCCTTCTCCTTCGACCAAAACAAGCATGCCGACTTCCGGGGTGAGACCTTCGTCGGTAAAGTTGCTTATAGGCTCATAGTCATGCCCTGCCAATGCTCCATCGTCTGCATAAAACCAGCAATAATAGACAGTGTCGCCATCAATTTTATATATATAATAATGCATAATATCCGGATGTTCCGTGCAGGTCGTACCGATATTGAGATGTTCAGGGCAGTGGAGAGAGACGGCGCTTGCGGTCATGGTCATCATGCCGAGGGTCAAAATCAGTGCCAGAGCCAGAGCAAATATTCTTTTCATTTCTAATCTTTCCTTTCGGTTGGGTAGGGAAAACCTACTATTTCGTGTACTCGTTCCACGCACATAATACCATGGGGGGGAGACACTGCAAGCGTTTTTTACAAATTTTTCATATTTTTTTCGTGTGCATAGCCGTCCCCAAGCCCGGGGAGCGATTTTTTTCGGTTTGCTGCGGAGATAATGGGTTCTTTAGCCCTGTAACGAACCGAGCGCACTAAGGCTCCCCTTGGAAAGGGGAGCTGGCAAAAATCTTTGATTTTTGACTGAGGGAATTGAAAGCCCATTTATTTGAGCACTCAATATGTTCAACTTTTCAACCCCCTCCGCCCCTTCGGGGGCACTTTCACTGTGGTGTCATTGCCACAGGCAATGACTGTTATTTTGATTCGCTTCGCTACCCCCTTCCGGTGGGAGGCTATGGCCTGTGCGTTACCGATAACTGACAACGAAAGCTTCCTTTATGGACAATCGAACGGTTCAAGCAGAACGGCACTTGACAAGTTGAAAAAGATAAACTATACTACGGTTAAATAGTTCGATAATAAGAACGAAGCATAACAACTGTTGAAAAAATATACCAAGGAGGGATGCCATTGGCAATTTATCGGCATACACATGAGACTTGCTTTACGGTGCTGCCCAATGCGCTGATTCGTGACAGCGCGCTTTCACTTCGGGATGTGGGGCTGCTTGCGTATCTTCTTTCCCTGCCGGAGGACTGGCAGTTTTCCATAAGCGGCATGGCGGCTGTGCTGGAAAAAGACGGCAGAGACTCCGTCCGGACATGCTTACATAGCTTGGAGGCGCAGGGCTATCTTCGCCGATTCCAACCCAGAGGGGAAAACGGAAAGCTGAAAGATATGGTCTGGGATATTACGGATATACCGGGCGTATTCAGCACATCACCGGTTGCTGAAAAACCGCTTACGGATAAACCGCTTACGGTTGAGCCGCATACGGATGAACCGTATACGGGCAATCCGATACAAACAAAGAAACAATCTAACAAAGAAACAAATAACAAAGAAACGACAAAACAAACCCAAGTCAGAAAGGAGTATTTATCACAGGAGCATGGAGAAACTGACTTACCCTACATTTGGAAAAGCGGATATGAAATGTGACCCTATGGAGCTGGCACAGATGCAGGTGGATACCATCAACGCCATGGAGGGTACACTTTCCGACTATGACTGCCCGAAGTGCCATAACAAGGGCTACATTATGTATCTGCGTGATGACGGAACACGGTGCTGCAGTGACTGCACCTGCAAGCCCATTCGGGAAAGTGTGCGGAATATGAAGCGGTCGGGATTGGAAACCGTGATTGCAGAAAAGACCTTTGATTCATTCCGTGCGGAAACCCCGTGGCAGAAGTGGATGAAGCAGACGGCTGCGGACTATGCCGAAAAACCGGAAGGGTGGCTGCTCATGAGCGGCCAGAGCGGCTGCGGCAAAACCCATCTGTGTACGGCGGTATGCCGGGAGCTGCTGCTTCGCAGGATGCAGGTGTGCTATATCAGCTGGCGGGAGGAAGCACGATTTCTCGGAGATTTCCGCGCCGATGCCCTTGCGCGGGCAAACCGGATGCAGAAATTAAAGGATAGCCCCGTGCTGTATGCGGACGACCTGTTCAAGCTGCCCGGGGGCGGAAAAATCGGCAGTGTGGAGCTTTCGCTGGCGTTTGAGCTGTTTAACCACCGCTATCACAATCATCTGCCCACCATCATCTCCACGGAGCTGACCCGACAGGAGCTGATTGGGCTGGATGACGGTCTCGGTAGCCGCATTGTGGAGATGGCGGGGGCGCATACCTGCCAGATTCGGAAAGACCATAGCCGCAACTACCGTGTGCGGGAGCTGGTGGAGGGCTGACAGGCGCAGAAAGCGGTGGTAATTTCCGACTGCATATGCTATACTTTTTGTAAAGAATACAGGAGGCAAGCTTATGCAGGATAATTACAAAATACAGGTTGAGCAGGCGACGAAGTCTTTTCTTCGCTTTGACCAGAATATGCTGATTAAAAAGCACAATCTTTCCTTTGATGAAGACTTCCTGTATACGGAGCTTTTCTCCCGGCGGGTGCGCATTGACCGCCGCACGGGGCAGATGCAGATTTTGAACGACGGGTGGGAGAACACCTACCGTTTTGGCCTTAATATGACCATCATGGATTTGCTCTGCGACAGTTTGGATTCCCGCCGCGCCACGGGAAAGATGATGAGCATGGCATCCTTCGGCTTGCAGTTTCACAGCGGCCTGAGCGAGCAGATGCGGTCTTCTGATGCCGAATGGATGCACTCTCACGCGGAAGAAGTTCGCCGAAACTGCGAAGCGCTGGGGGGCGTAGAGGTTCCCATGGCGGATATCTGCTATGATATCCCCGTATTTCAGAATTTGAAAGTGCGGATGCAGCTGTGGTTTGCCGATGACGAATTCCCCGCAAAGCTCACTTGGTTCTGGGACGAAAACGCCCTGCAATACCTGCACTATGAGACCATGTACTATGCGCTGGGCTACCTGATGGAGCTTATCACAGGCCGCCCGGGAAGATAATGAAAATCCCCCAACCGATTTCATCGGTTGGGGGATTGAGACTGTCAAAAAAGGTCGGTCATTCCGAGGGAGCGCCGGCGACCGTGGGAATCCGTTCTCTGAAATGTTATGAATTTAATCATTTTCGGTAGAAATCTGTATATTTAAAGAGACGGATTGCCACACCCAGTGTGCGCACTGGGTTCGCAATGACCCTCTATTTTAGGCTTTTTGACACGCTGACCCCCAACCGATGTTTCATCGGCTGGGGGATTTGCTGTCCATGGGACGAGGCAAGCCGCCTCTTGCATTCCGGGCATTTTCGGGCTATACTTATCCTAAAATGTCGGTTCTTTGCGGGGAAATGGACAAAAGGAACCTTAGGGCATTATCCGGTGTAGCGGCGACCGGCAGTCGCCCGCACAGCATGCAGGATGATAATTTGAAATGCTGATGTGAACACGCAGTATTCTGCGAATTTGCATCGGATAGCTTCGGGGTTTTGGATTGTACTGCCGGGCGACTGATAGTCCCCCTACAGTTTATGAACGGGGAATGCCCCCTCCGGTTGCGCCTGCGCCCTGCGGGTGACGGAAGGAGCAAGCCCCTTCCCTACATACCCAAACTGAAAGCCATCGTTTGCCCTGCGCTCTGCAAGGCTTCGGGAAGAACCGAAAACTACGGCGTTTGCAAAGGAGATTCAATATGCAGCAGATACAGTGCCCCAAGTGCGGTGAGGTCTTCACCGTGGATGAATCCGGCTATGCCGCCATCGTCAAGCAGGTGCATGACAAGGAATTCAACGCGGAAATCAAGCGCCGGGAGGAATCCTTTGAGAGCGAGAAGCGTTTGGCGGTTGCCAATGCCGAGGCCGCTAAGGAGCAGACCATTGCCCAGCTTCGCGCCGAGATTCAGCGAATCACTGCCGCAAGCGAGCTGGCGCGGCAGACCGCCGAGCTGGAAAAGCAGAAAATCGAGGATGAGCGGGATACCGCCGTGAAGCTGGCCGTGTCCGATGCCGAGGCGGACAAGGAGAAAATCATCAGCGACCTGCGGGCGCAGATTGCCGCCGCCGATGCCAATGTGAAGGTGGCCGTGGCGGAGAAGGAGAACGAAATTGAGCGGCTGAAAGCGGAAAGCGCCACCGCCGAGAGCCGTCACAAGACGGAGCTGGAGCTCCTGAAGGATGCCCACGGCAAGGAGCTTAAGGATAAAGACGAGCTGATTGGCTACTACAAGGATTTGAAGTCCAAAATGTCCACCAAGATGGTGGGTGAGACCCTGGAGCAGCACTGCTCCACGGAGTTTAACCGCCTGCGCGCCGCCGCGTTCCCCGATGCCTACTTCGAGAAGGACAACGATGCCCGCTCCGGCAGCAAGGGGGATTTCATCTTCCGGGACTTCTCCGACGGTGTGGAGTATATCTCCATCATGTTCGAGATGAAGAACGAGAACGACACCACGGCCACCAAGCACCGCAACGAGGATTTCTTCAAGGAGCTGGACAAGGACAGAAACGAAAAGGGCTGCGAGTATGCAGTCCTGGTGTCCATGCTGGAGGCCGAGAGCGAGCTCTACAACGAGGGCATTGTGGATGTGTCCTACCGCTATCCCAAGATGTATGTCATCCGCCCCCAGTTCTTCATCGCTCTGATTTCCCTGCTTCGCAATGCCTCCCGCAATGCCGTGGAGTACAAAAAACAGCTGGTCATTGCCCAAAATCAGAATCTGGATATCCGCAATTTTGAAAGCAATCTTCTGGACTTTCAGGAGCGCTTCGGCAACAACTACCGCATTGCCAGCGAGAAATTCCAGACTGCCATTGACGAAATCGACAAGACCATCGACCATCTGCAAAAGGTCAAGGAGGGGCTTCTCGGCTCCGAGCGCCAGCTCCGTCTGGCCAACGACAAGGCACAGGATTTGTCCGTCAAGAAGCTCACCAAGAACTGCCCAAGCGTTGCTGAGATGTTTGAGAAAAACCGGGAAGAGGGAGCCGCCGGGGAGTAATTTCGGCGTTGCACTTGCATTTTGCTGCGAAATCTGCTATCTTATGTCCTGTCACAAATGCAACACCAAATAGAAAAAGGAAACTTATGCTGTATTCTGTCTTTGCTTCCCTTGCGTGCATGCTGGGCGGTTATCTCATCGGCACGCTGAACCCTGCATACCTCATCGGCAGACTCCGCGGCTTTGACATCCGTCAGGCCGGCTCCGGCAATGCCGGCGCTTCCAATGCCGTCATCACCATGGGCAAGGCCGTGGGGCTGATTGCCGCCCTCTTTGACATTGCCAAGGCTTATGTCGCCGTGCGTCTGGCCGTTCGGTTCTTTCCCGAGCTTACCTACGCCGCCCACTGTGCGGGCATCTGCACCATTCTGGGGCACATCTTCCCCGTGACCATGGGCTTTCGCGGAGGTAAGGGGCTGGCAAGCCTCGGCGGTGTGATTCTGGCATTCAATGCCCGGGTTTTTGCCGTCATGCTCCTGTGCGAGCTGATTCTTGCCCTGATTGTGGACTACATCTGCGTGGTGCCCCTGACCGCGTCTGTGGCGTTTCCCATTGTCTATTACTTCATCACGGGGCATATTCTGGGCGCAATGCTGTATGCGCTGCTGATTCCGCTGTTTTTCTATAAGCATATGGAAAATCTGCGCCGCATCGCCGCCGGGACGGAGGCCAAAATCAGCTACCTGTGGAGCAAGGACGAGCGTATCCGCAATCTGCGTGAGCAGGCAAAACAGAGATAATGAAAACGCCCTTTGGGAGAATTCCCAAAGGGCGCTTTGCATATCAGGTTCTCTCGGCAATATCGTAAATCAGACGCTCGGTCTTCTCCCAGCCCAGGCAGGGGTCGGTGATGGACTGACCGTAGGTGCAGCCGCCCACCTTCTGGGCACCGTCCACAATGTAGCTCTCCACCATGAAGCCCTTGACGAGTTTCTTGATATCGGGGTTGAAATTGCGGCTGTTCAGCACTTCCTGAATAATGCGGATTTGCTGGATGGGGTCTTTGCCGGAGTTGGCGTGGTTGGCATCCACGATGCAGGCGGGATTTTGGAGGCTGCTCTCGGTATAGCACTGGTTCAGGTAGACCAAATCCTCGTAGTGATAGTTGGGACGGCTGACACCGCGCTTGTTGGTGTAGCCGCGCAGGATGGTGTGGGCGAAGGGATTGCCGGTGGAGGTGGCCTCCCAGCCGCGGTAGATGAAGGTGTGACTGTGCTGCGCGGCGTATACGGCGTTCATCATAACGGTGAGGTCGCCGCTGGTGGGGTTCTTCATGCCCACGGGCACATCAATGCCGGAGGAGGTCAGACGGTGCTGCTGATTCTCCACGCTCCGTGCACCCACGGCAACATAGGCCAGCACATCGTCTAAGTATTTGTAGTTGTCGGGGTAGAGCATTTCGTCGGCGGTGGAGAAGCCGGTCTCCCGCAGGACACGCATATGCAGCTCGCGGATGGCGATGACACCCTTCTCCATGTCGGGAGCGGCGGTGGGGTCGGGCTGATGGAGCATGCCCTTGTAGCCGGCGCCGGTGGTGCGGGGCTTGTTGGTGTAGACTCTGGGCACCAGCAGGATGCGGTCATCGACCTTCTCCTGAATCTCACGCAGACGATTGACATAATCCATGACGCTGTCTTCCCGGTCGGCAGAGCAGGGACCGATAATCAGGGCAAGGCGGTTGTCCTCGCCGGAGAAGATTGCTTTGAGCTCCTTGTCCCGTTGGGCAAAGCTTGCCGCCATCTCGGCGGTCAGCGGGTATTCTTTTTTCAGGTCGGCGGGAATGGTCAGTTTCCGCTTGAAATCCATATTCATGGGGCATCCCTCTCTTTCTCATGTCCAGTATACACCGATTTGACCATTTGCGCAACTGTGTTTTGTATTTCGGCGGTGGAAGGAAACGGGGCAAAGGAAGCTTTAACGGCGTATCCGTTAAAGCTTCAGTCATCAGTTTTTTACTCGTTTATCTGGGACAATGCACCGATTTTACTTCCCCTGATGCCTGATGACTGATAACTACGAGTGAAGCGAGTTAAAGATTCCTTTCATTGCGAAAGCTCCATCATCAAAAAAGCGTGTGCACCGATTGGTGCACACGCTTTCGGCATTACTGCATGTTCTGCTCGTAAGCCTCAATCATCTTCTTGACCATCTGGCCGCCGACGGAGCCGGCCTCACGGGAGGTCAGGTCGCCGTTGTAGCCCTGCTTCAGGTTGACGCCGACTTCAGAAGCGGCCTCCATCTTGAACTTGTCCATAGCGTTCCGCGCTTCGGGAACATTGATGGTGCTGTTGCGATTCGTCATGTGAATACATCTCCTTTTTGAATGATGGAAACTCATTATGGGATTTCCTCGAAACTAGTTTTGCCGGAGATGCGATTTCTATGACTGCCAATGAAAGGCATTTTTGAATCAGCAAAATGCGCAGTTCAGAATTCTATGGTGTACCAATAAAAGAGACAATACGGAGATGATACATTTTCGACAAAATTCGACAAAACCAAGAACAGTGATGAAGACGAGCA
>JAZRVX010000181.1:0-22378 GCA_045599455.1 Faecousia sp.
GGTAAGTACCTCTTTTTGGAAGTTGAGAGGATTATACCACGCATAGCCGCAAAATGCAAGGTCTTTCCCACAATTTGTTTTTCCATGACGAAAATCTGTTTTTCCAAAACGGACAGCCGAAACGAATGCTTTCGGATAAAGGAATCTTTAACGGCTACGCCGTTAAAGATTCAGGCATCAGGCAACAGGCTTCGGACATCAGTTTTTTGCCCGTTTATTTAGGACAATGCACCGATTTTACTTCCCCTGATGCCTGATGGCTGATTCCTGATGTCTGCGCACGCAAGTGCGCAAAGGCTTCCTTTGTCCACAAAAAACAGGAGGCGGATTTCCGCCTCCTGTTTGCATCATTGTTCAATTGTAAAACTTGTTGACCCGAAGGGCAGACCATCAAAGTACAGCTCCAGGGTGTAGCTGCCGGGCTGCATGGGGGTGTTGTGCAGGTCAAGCTCACCTTTGTGGTAATCCTTGTCATACCACAAATCCTTCCAGTTATATGTATCCTCCGTGATATTGCCAAGCATTACCGCGCCGCTTTCATCCCGGTAAACACAGCGGATGGTAATGTCCGCCGGCTGCAGATAGAAATTGCCGCTGCTGATGAGCGCCACACTGATGCTGTCACCCTTGTAGAAGGTGTTGATGTACTGCTCCTCTTCCACATCATCAGCTCGCCAGCCCTCGCCGGGGGTTTTCAGGGTGCGAAGCTGTACTTTCTCGGGATTGATGCCCTGCACCTGATAAAGAGGCTTCTCGGGGGCCTTCTCACGGTACACATTGTTGAAGATGGAGGTGCCATCGGCGGCCTGAATGGTGAATTCATATTCACTTCCGGGGATTACCAGCTTGATTTCCGCCGAGGTTTCCTCGCTCTTTACCACATTGGGCGTGGGGCTTCCGTCAATGCCGTACATCACAAGCCAACCGCCCACCGGCGTTGCGCCGGTGGCCGTCCATGTCAGATTGATGGCTTCACCTGAGACGGTTGCCTTAAAATCCGTGATGCGGATGGGGTTTGCGGAGATGGTCGCACGGCTGGACTGGGTCATGCCGGAGGCAGTGACCTCCACGGTGTAGCTGTGGGTGGAGTCGATGCCCTCAAATACAGCGCGTGTGTCCACCACATTCTGAGATTCATCGTAGTTATCGGAGTAGCAACGAACCTCCCAGCTTTCCACGGGGAGCTTGGGGCTGTCCCACACGACCTCCAGCTTGCCCTCCTGTTCTCCGTTAATGGTTAGGTTTTCTGCCAGTACCAGACCAAGCACGGAGAATTCCAGCTGGGTTTTGCCGGACACAGCGGAGCCGTTCTCGGCGCTGAGGCTCAGCAGATAATCTTTGCCAACGGTAAGGCCGCGGATGGTCACGGAGTGACCGCCAAAGGTCACGGCGGTATCTTCCACGCCCTCGGCAGAGCAGACAGCCAGCCACTTTTCCGGCTCCCGACCGTCCACATTCAGGGAGATAATCATGGTGCCGTCCTCTGCACCTGCCACGGCGGACAGGCTCACCACATTGGCTTCATGGTCGGTGGTGAAGATGGCGTAGGTCTCGCCCTCAAGCTTGTGACCCTTGCCGGGCTGGACGGTGATGTTGTAGAGGGTACCGGCGCGCAAATCTTCAAATGTGGCCACGCCGTTTACCACGGGGGCGGTCTTGGCGTTGCCGTAGGGGTCTGCGCAGGAAACTGTGAGTTTTCCGGTATCAAATCCGGCTTTCACGCTGACACTCAGACCGTCCCGAGTGCCGGAAACTTCCAGTCCATCCACATGCTGTACATACATGGTTTGGTAGTACCACATGGCACCGAAGCCCGCCGCAACCAAAATGGCCAGCACGGCGATGGTGATAAGCACCTTTTTCCACGGGAATTTCTTCTTGGGCTTTTCCTCCACGGGCACATCCTTGTGGGTGCCGGGGTCATAGACCTTGCGGGCCTTCAGCCCCAGAATCCCGCGCTTGGATTCATCGGGTATGGTGGGCGCGGCTTCCACGGTATCGGATGCGGCTTCCTCCTCGGAAGTGGGCAGCTGCTCAGAAATTTCCGTGGTTTCCACGGCATCCTCTGTCAGGGCACTGTGTTCTGTTTCGGCGTTCTCGGCTTCAACGGTTTCGGCTGCCGGCTGCACGGTGGTGGCATCATTTGCATCGGGTGCCGATTCCATGATTTGACCGGATTCGCCGGCTTCGCTTTCGGCCTTATCCGTGCTTCCCACGGCAGAGAAAACCACGGTCTCGCCGTCTGCAACCTGCTCCGCGGCAACCTTGGGCAGAATACCCGTGAACTTAGGCAGCTTGCCGGTCTGGCGGTTGACGACCGGCTCGGTCAGGGGAATATTGTCAATGGTGTTGCGCTGCATATAGGCAACCAGTGCCTGCCCCATGGCTGTGGGGCTTTCCCAGCGGTCGGCGGGGTCGGGAGCGCAGGCCTTCATGACAATTTCCCAGATTTCCTGATCTGCATTCACAGGGGCGTTCAGGGGTTCCGACCAGTCGCGGTTCGGGGTGGGGAGCTTGCCGTTGTTAAGCAGTCTGTAGAGAATCATGCCCACGGCGTAGGTGTCGGCGCTTCCGCCGATGACCTCCAGCGGTTCCCGCAGCTCAGGCGCAGTGTAGGGGCTGAGGTATTTCTCGGGCATGGAGGTGAAGGGCAGGGCATCCAGTGCAACAAAGCCCAAGTCACCGATTTTGTACTCTTTTTCATCGGAGATGAAGATGTTGGACGGCTTCAAATCCACATACAGATAACCGGCACGGCGGGCGCAGGCCAGGGCGGCGCACAGGTCAAGTCCCAGATTCACCATCTCCAGATGGGTCACGGGGCTGGTGCGGATATACCGCTCCAGAGATCGGCGGAAAGGGCTGACCAGATTCACCTGATAGCCCAGCTGATTGTCGCCGGGGGTGGACAGGGTGCATTCATTGTATGCAAGAAAACCTTCCAGCTTGGAAAGCCGCTGCAAAAGCTCCGCCTCGCCGCTGATGGATTCTGCCTGCTCGCGGAAATAATCGAGAGCGCTTGCGGAATCCGGGAATGCGCCTGTCATCAGCAGGGCATCCATCTGGGTCTGGGAGGCGGGGACAGTAATGGTTTTTACGATAAATCTGCGTGCATCAGCATCAATGGCGGGGTAGCAGGCCACACCCAGCCGGGAAGAAATGGGGGTTCCCAGCGTGTAGCCATCGCCCAGAGAGCTGATGGAGAGCTGTTCAGACATAAATTGTCCCTCCTTTATCAGCCTATATCATAGTGGAAACTTCCAAAAAATGCAACACTTTTGTTGTTGTGTTCCGTAGCAAATCGTGTTATAATATCAAAATAGAGAAAAATTGGTCAGGAGGACGCTATGAGTAAGATCATGTGTGATGTTTGCGGCACTGTATTCCAGGATACCGCCGGAAACTGCCCTATCTGCGGCTGGATTCCCCCGAGCCGCCGCCATGCCGCTTCCGAGCAGGCACCGGACGATTTTGATTTTGAAGATATTCCCGTTCCCACCAAAGCTGCCAAGGCTGCCCATGCCCAGGAAAACTCTGTCCCCGGCAAGGTCAAGCTCCTGTTTTCCGATTTTCAGGACATGATGGGTAAGCTCCGTAAGGATAGCATGGAAGCGTCGGTATCTGCCGATGTGGCAGATCAGTTCAGCTCCCCGCTGGTGATTAGTCTGCTGATTGTCATTGTGCTGCTGCTTCTGTCCACGAGCTATCTGTTCTTCCGCTATTATCTTCCCAACCGGGTGGCTGCGCCGGAGGTGACGGCTCCCACAGTTATCTATGATACCGAGCCCACCACCGAGGAAACCACAATCCCCCAGATTCCCTGCACCGGTCTGGTGCTGACCTCCGACCCGGCTGAGCTTTCCTCCAAGGGTCAGAACTGGCTGATTCATGTGAAGGTCATGCCCGAGGATACTACGGATCAGGTGATGTTTATTTCCGAGGATGTGAATGTTGCCACGGTTTCTGCCGATGGCCGCG
Organism: Faecousia sp.; assembly: GCA_045599455.1. Lineage (GTDB taxonomy): Bacteria > Bacillota > Clostridia > Oscillospirales > Oscillospiraceae > Faecousia. The sequence goes on from JAZRVX010000181.1 coordinate 3,979, forward strand.
TCACCGCTGTGGGTGAGGGCACGACTTCCATCGTTATTACCTGCGGATCTCAGCTCATCCGCTCCAAGATTACGGTGGATTATAATCTGGAACCCACGCAGGTTCCCGCCACCATGCAGACCGTTCCCAAGCCTGAGATTACGGAGTCAACCACCGAGGCAACAACTGCTCCCACAACGGCAGCTACCGAGCCGGAGCCTACCACCGCCGAGACCAAGCCCGGCATCAAGCTGAAGCTCAAGCGCCATGATATCTCTCTGACTCGCGGCTATAATTTCACGCTGCTTTTGGACTGTGATTTGTCTTCCGATGAGGTCACATGGAAGTCTGAGTGGCCGGGCATTGCCCGGGTGGAGAATGGCACGGTCTATGCCATTTCCTCCGGCAATACCACCGTTACCGTTACCTATGGTGACCAGACCGACAAGTGCATCGTCCGCGTGCGATAAAAGGAATGCCGTAGGGCGTATTGCCCTACGGCTCAGCGCGTCGAAAAATCTGAAACAGAAGGTCATTGCGAACCAGTGCACACACTGGTGTGGCAATCCGCTCTCTCAAAACTACGGTTTTATCAAAATGTAGTTTAATTCAAAACATTTTAGAGAACGGATTCCCACGGTCGCCTATGGCTCCCTCGGAATGACTGACTTCTCGACAGTCTGTGCCGTAGGGCGTATTGCCCTACGGCTTTTGCACTCAGGTGTCGCTTCCGGTGACGGAGTTTTTGCGGAAGAGGAACGAGATGCTCCACAGCCCCGCAAGTCCCACCAGTGTGTAGATAATGCGGCTGAGTAAACTCGCATCCCCGCCGAAGAGCCACGCTACCAGATCGAAGCGGAAAAGTCCCACAAGTCCCCAGTTCAGGCACCCGATGATGGATAAAATCAGTGCAATGCAGTCCATGTTCTGACCTCCCTGTATATTTGCATTTCAGATGATTCCAAAATTGCCTGCTCATACGATTCCCCAAAATGAAAGATTCATACACGAAAAGGATAACTGATATGACAACCCTTTATGAAGGCGCATTTGCCAAATTGAATTTGACCTTGGATGTTCTCGGGAAGCGCCCCGATGGCTACCATGATTTGCAGAGCGTGATGACCACCGTGTCCATCCGTGACGATGTGGAAATTGATGTGGGCACCGGAAAGCCTTGGACATTGAGCTGCTCCAAGGAGGGGATTCCCTGCGATGAAACGAACCTCGCGTGGAAGGCGGCAAAGGTCTTCTGCGACAGCTTGAAGCTTAATCCCGATGGAATTGCCATCCGCATTGAAAAGCGCATTCCCAGCGGTGCGGGTATGGGCGGCGGAAGCGCCGATGCAGCAGCCGTCCTGCGGGCGCTGAACCGCCACTACGATATGCCCCTTTCCATTATGGCGCTGGCAGAGCTGGGTGCTGAGGTGGGAAGCGATGTACCTTTCTGTGTGCTGTGCGGCACGGCCATGGTGGAGGGCAGGGGAGAGCGGCTGCGTAAGCTCCCGGATATGCCGGACTGCTTCTTTGTGGTGGTAAAGCCTCAGTTCTCCGTGTCCACCCCGGAGCTTTACAAGAAGATTGACTCCGTGGCCATCCCCGAGCACCCGGACAACCGGGCTATGGAGAGTGCCCTGATGGCAGGCAATCTGTCCCGCATCTGCGGCGAGGTCTATAATGTCTTTGACCCCGTGGTCACCGCTGACCATTTGGAACTCAATTACATCAAGTCCATTATGCACTCCTACGGCGCGGTCACCCAGCAGATGACCGGCTCCGGCTCTGCAGTGTTTGCCGTTATGGACAATTTTGAGTATGCCGCCGTGGTGTGCAATATGCTCAAGGAGAATTACCCCGAAATCTACATCGGCAAACCTGTATAATTTTTCCATATTCCGTCCATACTCTACCCGGTATGGACGGTTTTTTGTTTGGTAAGGTTGTTTTAATCGGCATGCTCAGCGTAGGGGCGGCTACCAGCCGCCCGGCAGTGAAACCGAACTTTCAAATATTTCAATGCGAATTCGTATAACTTGTCAAATTCACAGTAGCTTGGTCGTAATCAGATTCGTGCATGCTGTGCGGGCGGCTGATAGCTGCCCCTACGGTGATATCTTAACGAAAGCTTTCTGAAACCCATCCATCCGAAAATTCTAACAGGGTGGTACCCCATGAAAAACATATTTTCATTTCGTAATCTCATCGTTTTGTCGGTTTTATCTCTGCTCCTCTTTACGGCATCGCTGCTGTCCGACCGTGCTTTTTTATCCCATGGCCTCATTCGGCTCCATGTGGTGGCGGCCTCCGATGCATCTTGGGATCAGAGCGTGAAATTAAAGGTCAAGGATGCAGTCAATGACCGCCTTTCCGAGCTTCTTTCCGACTGCCAAACCAAGGAGCAGGCACAGACGGTTTTGCGGGAGAATCTGAACAATCTGAAAGACCTCTCGGACACCGTCCTGCACGAGAGCGGTCTTTCCGAAACTGCCCGGGTAACGCTCTGCCGGGAGGCCTTTCCCATTCGGGACTATGAAACCTTTCGCCTGCCGTCCGGGGTCTATGACAGCCTGCGTATCACCATCGGAGCCGGGCAGGGGCACAACTGGTGGTGTGTGGTCTATCCCGGCCTTTGCAATGCCGCCACAGTAAAGTCCGCTCCGGAGGATGATGCCGTCCGTGTGGGACTTATGGACACGCTGACCGATAAACCCGGTACCGAGGTTCGTTTTTATCTGCTGGACAAGCTGGGGCAGCTGCAAAACAAGTGGTTTACCCCATAAACAGCATTCCATTTTTCTCTCATTTGTGGTAAGATAGAGAAAAACGAAGGAGGTGGCACTGTGCTGACCCTGCTCTTATCCGCTAACTGGCGCGCAGCCCACAATGAAATTCTCAGCCGTATCAGTCGGGATGTCCATGAGCGCCGGGGAAATCGTATTCTCATAGTGCCGGAGCTCATCAGCCACGATACCGAGCGCAGCCTGTGCGCCCGGGCGGGGGATACTGCCAGCCGCTATGCGGAGGTTATGTCCTTCACCGGCCTTGGCCGCCGGGTTTCCGAGAGCGTGGGTGCTGCCGCCGCCAAGACCCTGGACGGCGGTGGACGCGTGGTTGCCATGGCGGCCTGTGCCCGTCAGCTCTCCAGCCGCCTGAAAGCCTATGCCGCGGTGGAGACCAAGCCGGAATTTTTGAAGGATTTGATTGATGCCATCGATGAATTCAAGCGTTGCTGTATTACCCCTGCGGATTTGGCAGCGGCGGCGGTAAAAACCGAGGGGGCTTTTGCGCAGAAGCTTGAGGAATTGTCCCTGCTTATGGAGAGCTATGATGCCCTCTGCGCCCGGGGCAGGCGTGACCCCCGGGATGCCATGGTCTGGCTGCAGGAGCAGCTGGAATCCGGGGACTTTGCAGGAAGCCATACCTTCTACATAGATGGTTTCCCGGATTTTACCCGCCAGCATCTGGCAATTCTGGAAACCTTGATGATTTACAGTCCTGCCGTCACCGTTGCGCTCAATACGGACTGCGTGGATTCCCATGCCTTTGCCTTTGAAAAGGCGGGAACTACCGCACGGCTCCTTTTCGCTGCAGCTCGCCGCTATGGCGTGGAGGTGAAGGTAGAGGTGCTCCCCGAGACTGCCGATGCTTTAGCACCCATGCGGGAAGCCTTATATCAGGGCAGTATTGTCCCTGGGGTATGCGCGGGAGCAGTGCACACTGTGCGAGTGGACAGCCCTTGGACGGCTGTCATGTATGCCGCCGAGCAGATTCAGAAATTGGTTTCGCAGGGGGCGCGCTTCCGGGATATTAACCTTGTGTGCCCCAATTCTGCGGCCTATGAGCAGATCGCGGATTTGGTTTTTGAGCGGATGCACATTCCTCTCTACCGCTCCGGCACGGAGGAAATTCTGCATAAAAGCATCATTGCCACGGTGCTGGCATCTCTGGATGTGGCGGTTTCGGATTTCGATGCCAAGAGCATGGTGCGCTACCTTCGCTCCGGACTGTCCCCGGTGACAGCCGATGAGGGCGATGAGGTCGAAAACTATATGATTACATGGGGTATCCGGGGAAGTGCATGGCGTAAGCTTTGGGTCAACCATCCCGATGGCCTTGAGGGGAAATGGGACGAAACGGCGACAGCCCGCCTTGCGCACCTCAATGCCTGCCGTGAGCGAATCCTCGTCCCCCTTGACAAGCTGCGCAGAGGGCTGGATAAGGCTGTCAATCTGCGGCAGCAGGTGCTGAGCTTATATGACTTTTTGGAGGATATCGAGCTTGAGCGCTTACTCCGGCAGCAGGCGGAAGCGCTGGAGGCGGCGGGGGAGAGCCGTCAGGCGCAGATTCTTTCCCAGCTGTGGGAGATTCTGATGTCCGCGCTGGAGCAGCTGCACGATGTGCTGGGTGACAGCGTTTGGAACTGTGAGCATTTTGTCCGTCTGCTGAGCCTGCTGCTTTCGCAGTATGATGTGGGCACCATCCCCCCGGTGCTGGATGCTGTGCAGTTTGGTTCGGTCAGCGCCCTGCGCTGCCGCAGTGCCCGCCATGTTTTTGTCCTCGGTGTGCAGGAGGGCAGTATGCCCGGCTACTCCGGCTCCAAGGGAATCCTGACCGACCGGGAGCGCACGGCGCTGCGGGACTTGGGCGTACCTCTTACGGGTGGCGCCATGGAGGGTATTTCCTCCGAATTTGCGGAGATTTACGGCGTGTTTGCCGGTGCCGAGGAGTTCGTCACAGCCATCTGTGACGGCGACCCCTCTTTCTTGTTTCGCAGACTTACCCGCCTTTCCGGGCAGGAGGAGCAGGGCAGGGTTTCCCTTGGCTATGCCGGGGCGGAAAAGCAGGATGCGGCCTACTATCTTGCTTCCTTCGGGGCGGAGGCATCCGCCCATGCGCTGGGACTTGGGGAAGAATACCGCACTGCCTGTGCCCGGCGGGACTACACCTTGGGCACTCTGTCACCTGCCTCCATCGGCAGTCTTTACGGGCAGTCTCTGCGCCTGTCCGCCTCACAGATTGACACCCAGGCGGACTGCCGCCGCCGCTACTTCCTGCAATACGGCCTCAAGGCCAAAGAACGCAAGGAAGCATCCATTGACCCCACTCAGTTCGGCACCTATGTCCATGCGGTTCTGGAGGATACTGCCAAGACGGTCATGGAGCGCGGTGGCTTTCACCAGGTGAGCCTGCCCGACACCTTGGAAATCGCCCGGCGATTTTCGGATGCCTACATTGCTGCCAACTTCTCCGCGCTGGATTCCGAGCGCTCTGCTTATCTTCTCTCCCGCAACCGTCAGGAGCTTGACATGGTGGTGGAGGATTTATGGCAGGAGCTGTCTCAGTCCTCTTTTGCTCCCACCGGCTTTGAGGTTGGCTTTGATGATGGGGAGCTTCTTCCTGCCATCGAGATTCCCAATGACACGCTTCATGCAATCCTGCGGGGCTTTGTGGACAGAGTAGATGTCTACCAAAGTCTCGGAAGTAAGTATTACCGCGTGGTGGACTACAAGACGGGCAAAAAAGATTTTGACTACTGTGATGTTTTCAACGGTCTGGGATTGCAGATGCTGCTGTACCTGTTTGCTCTGTCCTACAGCGGTGCGCCCCTTCTGGGAGAGGGGGCATTCGGCGCGGGCATCCAGTATTTCCCGGCCCGAGCACCCTACCTTTCTGTGGACGGAAGCTCTGATGCACAGAGAGCCGAAAAAGATCGGAGCACCGGCAGAAAGCGCAAGGGGCTTATCTTGGATGATGCGGATATCCTTTCCGCCATGGAGCCCTCCGACAGCCCGAAGTATTTGGATGTTTCCTATAAAAAGGATGGCACCATCGCCGGGAACATTGCCTCCCGTGAGCAGATGAAAATGCTGGAAACCTATGTGTTTTCCGTATTGCGCAGGCTCATTGCGGACATTGCCTCCGGCATTACTGAACCCAATCCCTATACCCGGGGCACGGAGCACGATGCGTGCAATTTCTGCCCCTATGGCCCCGTGTGCCGCGGCACACAGGAGACGGCAAGACGAAACTATAAGACCATGACCTCCCGGGAATTCTGGGATGCACTAACCAAGGAGGTGGCTGACCATGCCTGAAACCCTAACCCCTGCGCAGAAGCGGGCGGTGGAGCATCGGGGCAGTAAGCTCCTTGTCAGCGCCGCGGCTGGCTCCGGCAAGACCAAGGTGCTGGTGGACAGGCTTATGGCCTACCTGACCGCGGACGAGCCTGCCAACTTGGATGACTTCCTGATGATTACCTATACCAAGGCGGCGGCCACGGAGCTTCGGGGCAAGATTGCCGCCAAGCTCTCCGAGCACATTGCCCGGGAGCCCGATAACCGCCATTTACAGCAGCAGCTCCAGAGACTGTATCTTGCCCGGATTTCCACAGTCCACGGCTTCTGCGGCGATGTCCTGCGGCAGTATGCGTTTCGGCTGGATTTGCCCACGGATTTCCGGGTTGCGGACGAAAACGAGTGTGAAGAACTCCGTCAGACCGTAATGGATGAATGTCTGGAAAATGCTTATGCAGAGCGTACAGCGGAGTTTGAAATGCTGGTGGATACCCAGGGCTACGGGCGCGACGACCGCCGCCTCGGAGAAATCGTCCTGCGGGTCTTTGACAGTGCCCGCTGCCACCGCAATCCCGATGACTGGCTCCGGAAGTGTCTCGAAAGCAGCGAGACAGACGGCATTTGCGATGCCTCCGAGACCGTATGGGGGCAGTATCTGATTGATGAATTTCATAAGCTGCTGGACAGCCAGATTGGATTCTACAGCTGGGCAATTGAGGAAATGGCTTCCGAAAGTCAGACTCAGGCCGCCTGTGATAATCTGGGGCAGACCCTGCAAAGTCTGCGCTCCCTGCGCGAGCTTACCACCTGGAGGCAGATTCACGACTTCGGCTCCCTTTCCTATGGCGTTCTGCGCTTTCCCAAGGGCTTCGATGAAGCCCTCAAGGAGCAGATTAAGACCCTGCGGGACGGCTGTAAGGAGAGCTTAGCCAAGGCACTGCGTACCTTCGTGGATGATTCAGACTCAGTGCTTGACGGTATGCACGCCTGCGCCGGTGCTCAGCGCGGTCTTATTGCCCTTGTGCGGCAGTTCGGCGCAGACTTCGCCCGAAGAAAACGCGCTGCCCGCATTCTGGACTTCTCCGACCTTGAACATCAGATGCTTCGCCTGCTCTTCGGTTCCTCCGATACACCCACGGCAGCAGCCCGGGAAATCGGGGAGCGTTTTCGGGAAATTATGGTGGACGAGTATCAGGACAGTAATGCGGTGCAGGATGCTATTTTCGATGCCCTGACCCGGGGGCGCAATCATCTTTTCATGGTGGGTGATGTGAAGCAGTCCATCTACCAGTTCCGTCTGGCAGACCCCGCCATCTTCCTGCAAAAATATAAAACCTATTCCGATTCCTTTGACCCTTCGGGTACCCGCGTGCTGCTCAGCGCCAATTTCCGCTCCGGCCCGGAGGTGGTGGAGGCGGTCAATGCCGTTTTCGGCACCTGTATGCGCGAAGCCGTGGGCGGCCTGGATTACACCGAAGCGGAGAGTCTTGTGGAGGGTGTTCCCCACGAGCGTCTTCCCAATCCCGGGGTGGAGCTTGACTGCATCGCATCCGGCTCCGATGCCTATGAAGCGGAGGCGTCTTTCGTTGCGGACCGCATTGAAACCATGCTTCAAAATTACACCCTCATTCGGGATGGTGACAGCTTCCGTCCGGTTCAGGCGGAGGATATCGTGATACTTCTGCGCTCTCCCGGCTCCGTGGGCGGGGACTTCCGCCGTGCCTTGGAGGCCAAGGGAATCCCCTGCAATACCGGAAGCGGCGAACCCCTGATGGAAACGGCGGAGATTGCAACCCTGCGGGCTATTTTGCAGGTCATTTCCAATCCCCGGACGGATATCCCGCTCATCTGCGCGCTGGCAAGTCCTGTCTTCGGCTTTACTGCGGACGACTTGGCCATTGTCCGCGCCGCTGACCGTAGGGTGGGGCTGTATGATGCCATGGTTGCCAGTGACCTTCCCAAGGCACAGGCATTCTTGGAAACCCTGAGAACCCTGCGCAATTACAGCCGTACCCACCGCCTGACGGAGCTTCTGACAAAGGTTCTGAATCTGACGAAGCTAGACAGCATCTACGCCTCCATGGGTGCAGGGCAGAGCCGCAGCGAGAATATCCGCAGTTTCTTCACCATCGCCTGTGAGTATGAAGCATCGGGCGTGCGTACCTTGGAGCAGTTTCTGGGTCATCTGGATGCGCTGGAGGCCCAGGGGATTTCCACAGCCACAGCCGCCGGGGGCGTGACCATGATGAGCATTCACAAGTCCAAGGGACTGGAATTTCCTGTGGTCTTCCTGTGCGGCCTGACCAGACGGTTCAATACCATGGATCAGCGTGCGGACATTTTGTGCCATAAGGATTTCGGCCTCGGCTTATATGTTGTGGATAATGAAAAACGCCTGCGTTACCCGAGTGTTTCCCGCCGCGCGATTGCCGCAGCCATGAATGCGGATATGGTCAGCGAGGAAATGCGGGTGCTGTATGTCGCCATGACCAGAGCGCGGGATAGGCTGATTATGACCTGCACCGCCAAGAATATGGCATCCCGCCTGCAAAAGCTCAGCATGGACATTGCTTTTGACGGCGGCAGCAGTGCGGCAGAGGGTGCCAATCATGCCGCCGTTTGGGTTTTGCTGACAGCTCTTCGCCGCACGGAGGCAGGAGCGCTTCATGCAGCGGCCGGGGTTCCGGTTCCCGGCGTCGTGGCAGACTTGCCTTGGACGATTTCTTACTATGACTGCGATACCGCGGCCATCGGTCAGAGTGCTCTGCGCGAGGAAGTGCGGCACTTGCCTATGGGTGCGGAGCGGGAACTTGTGGAGCGCCTTTCCTTCACCTATCCCTTTATGAGCGCCACCACGGCACCGTCCAAGCAGACGGCCACCGGGCGCAAAGAGAGCTTTCGAAGCGAGGAGGCAGCAGAGTATACCCGGCAGAAGCCCGTTTCTTCTCACCGTAAGCCGAGCTTTAAGTCCAAAACCGTGGACGGCAGAGCCTACGGTACTGCCATGCACCTGTGTATGCAGCATCTTGACTTCACTGCCTGCGGAAGTGAGGAGGGCATCAGACAGGAGCTGAGTCGTCTTCTGGAAGAAGGCTTCCTTTCCGCAGAAGACTGTGCCATGGTCAATACCGCCCAGCTTGCGGCGTTTTTTGAGTCCCCCTTGGGATGGAAAATCCGAAGCGGTAAGGTTCTGCGTGAGTTCAAGTTCTCCATTCTGGATGATGCATCCAAGTTTGACGAAACTCTGTCGGGAGAACAGATTCTTTTGCAGGGCGTTGTGGACTGTGCCCTTGTGGAAGATGACGGAATCACCATCGTGGACTTCAAGACTGACCATGTGACGGCGCAAACGCTTTCTGATTTGACGGAGCGCTACCGCATCCAGCTTGAGACCTACGCCGATGCCATGGAGCGCATCTATGAAATGCCCGTCAAGGAGAGCTTTCTCTATTTCTTCCGCCTGAATACCTTTGCGCAGGTGAAGTAAGTTCGGATTGAGAAAGGTAACGAAAGGAAGCTTGAACTCGCTTCGCTCGTAGTTATCAGTCGTCAGTCATCAGTCATCAGAGTGGTGACTTTAGGTGAAAGTGCCGATTTAAGCAAGCAAAAACTGATGACTGAATCTTTAACGGCTACGCCGTTAAAGATTCCTTAAGTAAAAAGCCACCCGTTTGGGTGGCTTTTTGTTATCGGCGGTCGGTCTGCTGGTTTTCCTGCTGGTTCTGCTGGTTCTGCTGGTTCTGCTGATTCTGCTGATTCTGCTGATTCTGCTGGTTCTGATTCTTCTGATTAGCCATTTTCTTATCCTCCAAAAAATACTTTGCAGTTATCTGCCTTTCCAGTATGCCCGCAATTTCAGGATTTATCCTTGGGCTTAAAAAAGATTCCCACAATCAGTCCCGCAATAATTGCAGCGGTGATACCGCCTGCGCAGGCTTTCAGCCCACCTTGTAATACGCCGAGCAGCCCCACTTCGTCCACGGCCTCTTTCACACCTTTCGCAAGCAGTGCTCCAAAGCCCAACAGCGGCACACTTGCCCCGGCTCCTGCGAAATCAATGAGCTTTTGGTAGATGCCGAGTCCACCCAGGACGACCCCTGTCACTACGGTTCCCACCAGAATTTTAGCAGGGGTGAGAGCGGTCCTGTCAATGAGAAATTGCCCGAGCAGGCAGATTGTGCCGCCTACGGCAAAGGCCTTTACATATTCCATTTCACATTTCTCCTTCCAGCCGAACAGCGTGACACACGCCGGGTATGGGCAGACCCTGCTGCGTGGAGGTTGGGGAGAGCAGTGCCCCGGTTCCGCAGAACAGCACCCGTTTCCATTTCCCGCTTTGCAGATTGCCGAGAATCCTCGAGCACAGCACGATTGCAGAGCACCCGCAGCCGGAGCCCCCGGCGTGGACATCCTGCGCTGTGTTGTCGAAGACCAGATTGCCGCAGTCCATCAGCTTGCCGCCGAATTGCAGTCCCTCACGGCTTGCCAACTCCATCAGCATTTCTTTGCCAAGCTGGCCCAAATCCCCGGTGAAAATGCAGTCAAAATCCTCAAGGCTGCTTTTCGTGTCTTCCAGATGGGTGCGGATGGTTTCCAGCGCGGCAGGAGCCATGGCGCAGCCCATGTTGGCGGCATCCTTGATGCCGAAATCTGTCACGACTCCATAGGTTGCACAGGGTACTTGAATTCCTTTGCTCTCCGGGCACAGCAGCACAGCCCCGGAACCTGTCACCGTCCATTGGGCGGTGGGGGTGCGCTGACCGCCGTAGCCCAGCGGGAAGCGGTACTGCCGCTCCGAAGCGGCGAAGTGGGACGAGGTCATGGCAACCACCCGGTCGGCAAAGCCCCCCGAAACGCTCATGCTCCCCGTCAGCATACTCAGCGCCATGGTGGAGCATGCACCGTAAAGCCCGATGTGGGGAATGCCGGTATTGCGCATGGTGAATGCTGAACCGATGCATTGATTAAGAAGGTCGCCTGACAGCACCAGCTCAAAGTCCTGCTTGCGCATCCCGGCTTTCCCGGCCAGTATGTCCAGCGCTTTTTCCTGCATGGCTTTTTCCGCAAGCTCCCAGCTTGCCTGTCCAAAGTAGGTGTCATTATCCGTAAAATCAAATTCCGCACCCAGCGGCCCTTCGGCTTCTTTTTTGCCTGCCACGCTTGCCCATGCCCGCACCGCAACGGGGTTGGCAAACCGTATGCTTCGCTTTCCCAGCTTGTTCTGTGCCATATCCTTCTCCTTTGCACTGTTTTTCCCAGTATGTGCAAAAAGGTGTGATTTATGTATTTTCGCTCACCGGCGTTCGCTGCCATCAGCCGTCAGCTGCCGGGCATCAGTGACAGTAAGATTGGTTCAAATCCTTCGATTTACGCACCAAATAAAGATGCCCGAGTCCTGATGCCTGATGTCTAACAAAATAATTGTCTCCTTAATCTCCCTTAACCGCCTGCGGGATGCTGCATGCTCTCTTTTTACCTGCCCGCCCAAACAACTGCATCCCCATTCGACTCCATTTTGAAATTTGGGGCGGTATAATGGCTCCATCTTTACGGAGGAGTTGAGCCCATGGAGGGAGTTTGCGTAAGCGTAACGGAGCTGACAAGCCGCTGCCTGCGCCAGCTGCGGCAGGCGGTGGTCGGCAAGGATGATGTGCTTCTGTGGATGCTCGGTGCGATACTGGCCGGGGGACATATCCTGCTTTCGGATATTCCCGGGGTGGGCAAGACCACGGCGGCGCTGGCCTTCGCCCGGGTGCTGGATTTTTCCTTCGGGCGGGTGCAGTTTACTCCGGATGTGCTGCCCTCGGATATCACAGGCTACTGTGTGCCCAATCGGGAGGGGAGCCTGAGCTACCGTCCCGGGGCGGCCATGTGTAATCTCTTCCTTGCCGATGAACTCAACCGTGGCACCAGCCGTACCCAGTCCGCGCTTCTTGAAATCATGGAGGAGGGGCACATCACCGTGGATGGAGTCACTCATAACGCCCCCAATCCTTTCGTGGTGATTGCCACTCAGAACCCAGCCGGCTCCGCAGGCACTCAGTCCCTGCCGGACAGTCAGGTTGACCGCTTCATGGTGAGCCTCACGCTCGGCTATCCCGCGCCCAAGGATGAGGCCGCCATGATTCTGCGCCGTCAGGGGAAAAATCCGCTTCTGAGTCTCACCCCGGCGCTGACCCGGTCGGATGTGCTCTCCTGTCGGGAGATTGTCCACGCAACCTATCTTTCCGATGCGGTGGTACAGTACTTAGTGAGCATTGTAGGCGGTACTCGGGCGCACCCGGATTTGGAGCGCGGGGCAAGTCCCCGTGCGACGCTGGCAGTCAGCGCCATGGCCAAGGCCGTGGCGCGTATGCGTGGGCGGGATTTCGTGGTACCCGGGGATGTGCGGGAGGTGCTGACGGTGACCCTTTCTCATCGCGTGAACCTTACGCCATCGGCACAGGCGCATGGCCGCCGGGCGGAGGATATTCTCACCGAGATTGCCGATGCCGTGCCCGTGCCGGGGCCTCGGTAGTGGCGGCCTCCCGGGCAGGCTATATGCTTGCACTGACTGTGGCCGCGGGATTTTGGCTTGCAAACGGCACGCATTTTTCCGCATTCTGGCTGCTGTTTGTGCTGCTTATTCCATGGATGTCCCTGCTTTTGAGCGTTGCGCCCATTCACAGCTTCTCCATGAAGCCCGGAGGCTGCCGAAATTTAACCATGGGTCGTCGGGGACGGATTATGCTCCTGGGAACCTGCCCCTATCCCATGCCGCCTTTTCGTGGCAAGCTTCGGCTGACCGATGAGATATCGGGAAAGCGTTTTTACTATGACCCGGAAACGGGTGTTCCAACCGAGCACTGCGGCGGTTTTCGAGTGCAGCTGCGCCGGGGACGGGTGTGTGATTATCTGGGGCTGTGGGCGTTTCCGCCCCGGGGTGGCGAGACAATTTGCATCACCGTTCTGCCCAATGTAGTCCCAATCGCCCATGTGCCCGATTTCCTGAGTCCACCGGTGCACCGCTACGCTGCCGGAGGCGAAAGTCCCGAGGAGTACGAGCTGTGCTCCTACCGCCGAGGCGACAGCCCCAAGAGCCTGCACTGGAAGTTGAGCTTCAAGACGGGGCATCCAATCGTTCGCCGACTGCGCAGACCCGAACCCATGGTGCTGACAGTGGATATGATTGCCCGGGGCAGTCGGGAGGAGCTGGACAGGAAGTACGGTCAGATTCTGTGGCTGGGTAAGCACCTTTGCGCAATGGGCATCTGTCACCGCTTGCGGGTGCTAACAGGCCGCGGGGTGCAGGTGTTTTCCATTTCTGTGGAGGCGGATGTGCATCGGGCGCTGGTGGTTCTGCTGCACTGCCCGCCGGCGGGGGCGGAGGATACACTTCCGACCATTCGTGGCCAGTGGCATTATATGCCGGAGGACACCCCATGAGACGGATGGGAAACTGCGCTGTGTGCCTGCCTGCCTTGGCGGGAGGATTCCTTTTGCTGGGCGGAAGTTGGTTGGAACTGTGCGCCGCGGCACTCTCTGCGGGCTTCCTTTTGGGCACTTTCCTGAGTGCCGGGGGACTTCGGCGTTGGATGGCACTGCTTGCCTGCGCGGTGGGAGTATTAACGGCGACTCCGATTTTTCTGAATCTTCTGAAGCAGATACTAATGTGTCTGGCCTCCGGCCAAGCACTTCCTGAGAACGCCGCTGCCCTGTGGACGATGGCGGGGGCGCTTTTGTGTACGGGTTGGATTTCCCGGGGCAGAGCGGGCGGGTGGACACTGGCATGGCTGCTCCTGCCGACAGCGGTGTGTGCCGTGACGGAGGCGGGAAGCGGCGCATGGCTTTATATTCCGGGGCTGGGACTTCTGGTATTGCCCGCCCATCTGCGAGCTCTGCGCCCGGAGCAGGCGGGGCGGCTGACTGTGCTTCTGCTGATTCCCATGGGGCTTATAGCCTTGGCAGTGGGAGTGCTGTACCCACGCATGGGAAGCGGTAGCGCCCTTCGCTTACAGGTGATTTCCCGGGGAATGGAATTTTTTGGGGCGGGGGAGAGCTATGACATTCTCCCCGAGCAGAGGGCAGTGTCACTGCGCCATGATGCACCGCCTGACGGCAGCCGCACCCCGGTTATGGAGGTGACTTCCACCCGGGGCGGCAGTGTGTACCTACGGGGGCGGGATTTCGACTGCTACACCGGCACGGACTGGGAGAGCACTGAACGCTTTGAGCAGTTCGGCGGCTGGGGAGAGGTGGTGGATGAAATCACCGTTCGTATTCTCGGTTACGAGCATTTTCTGTACCTGCCCTATTACCCTGCGGAGGATACCTATCTCCGGGACGGAATGGCGCAGGGGACACGGATGGATTATTCTTTTTCCGTCTATGACCGAGGAACTGCATCATCTCCCGGGGAGCTGGCTTCCTATCTTCGCCTGCCGGAGAGCACCCGCCGCTGGGCTTATGCCTATCTTGACGGCGCGAAAACCGCTCCGCAAATCGGACAGTTGGTGCAAAAAATCGGGCATTATGATGCACAAACGCCCGCCATGCCCGATGGAGAAGAGGACTTCGCCCTGTGGTTTACCCAAACCGGGCAGGGCTATTGCACTCATTTTGCCAGCCTCAGCGTGGTGCTCCTGCGCGCGGCGGGCATCCCTGCGCGGTATGTAACGGGTTTCCTTATAGATACCAAACCGGGAGAAACGGTCTCGGTGACCCGGGCGCAGGCGCACGCATGGGCAGAATACTATGATATATCTTTGGGAGCGTGGCGGATTCTGGAGACAACGCCGCCCGCTGTGCAGAGCGCGCCGCAGCCCGGGGAGCGTGCCCCGGCAGGAAAGATGATTCCCTACGAAAAAATTCTGATTTTTCTTCCCATTTTTGCTCTGACTGTGGTATACTTGCAGAGCAGAATCCGCATCCTGTACAGACACCGCCGTCTGCACCGTGGCAGCGCCCGGCAGCGCGCCTACTATCTGCATGGGGAGGCGGTGATGCTTGCGGCGCTGCTGCGGGAGAACCCGCCGGAGTATTTACAGGACTTGCTGCAAAGCGCGCTTTATGGCCGCACAGCCCCGGCAGAAGCAGAGCTTGAGCGTTTTCGGGTTTATTGTCGCCAGTGCCTGCGCCGACTGCGGCGCAGGAAGCTGCCTATTCGGCTCTATCACAGACTCTGCCGCAGCGCGTATTAAAAGAGAGGAACCGTTATGGAAGAGAAATTCATTCTTGCATGGGAAAAGGCCAGAGAAAAAGCCCTCGCCCTCGGGGTGCGTATGCGCCCGGTGGAGCGAGCGGACGCCATGAAGCAGGCACACAGAATTTTGACAGGCCGCCGCTTAAGTGACGGCTTTGGAGATTTGCAAAAGCTTCACCATCTGGAGCTTTCGCTGGAGGCGCAGGCTGTGGACAGCCGCTTTACCTCATTATTTTCCGATGAGGAAGCCAATGAAGCCCTGACCCGCCTGCTGGAATCGGGCTACTATCTCGGCTGAGCGATTGGCGCAGGGTAAGGGAGCTTTAACTCGCTTCGCACGCAGTTATCAGTTGTCAGTCGTCAGTCATCAGAGTGGTGACTTTAGGTGAAAGCGCTGATTCAAGCAGGCAAAAAACGGATGACTGATGTCTGATAGCTGATGACGGAAGCTTTAACGGCTTTGCCGTTAAAGCTTTCTTATTCCCACATACACCCTGAAAACAACAAAACACCCGGCCAGTCAGCCGGGTGTTTCTTAATACTGCGTATCCATAATTATTCCAGCACCGCATCTACCAGATGGCAGTACTGTGTTCCATCTTCCATATAGGTTTGGAAGGTGCCGACCACCGTAATGTCGCTTTCCATCTCCGGATAGTTTTCATCGGCTAAGATGAACTCCATACCCTGGGCGCAGCAGGCTGTGGCATCGACAATCATGCAGACGCGGTAAATGTTGCCGGTATTCTCGTCCAGAAATGCGGAGTAACCGCCTGCCATGCGGATGTTTTTTCCAATGTAGCGCTCCGGCTCCATCAGCATATTGTATACTTCGGAGTAAACCATAGTGCTGCTGAGGCTTGTCAGGTCAATATCCACGGTAGCAGACTTAGTTTCGGCGGGCTGCTTCTTTGCACAGCCGCACAGAAGCAGCAGTGCTATCATCATTACAATCCACTTTTTTATTTTCACTTGGAACCTCCTTTGACAGAACCAATCACGGAACATACTGCAAATGCCGCGGCATCCACAGCAACAATGGTGGAGCCCACCGGTGTGCCGGCGAGAATCGAAATCAGAATTCCCAGTGCGGCGCAGCTTACAGACACAATGGCGGAGCAAATTGTCACGGACAAAAAGCTTTTATAAATCCGCATAGCCGACAGCGCCGGGAAAATAATCAGGGCGGAAATCAGCAGACTGCCCACCAGATTCATAGCCAGTACGATAATCACTGCTGTGATTACCGCAATCATCAGATTGTAGGTGTCCACCTTGGTTCCTACAGCCTTGGCAAAGGTTTCGTCAAAAGTCACATTGAAAATTCGGTTGTAGAACAGTACGAAGAATACAACTACAATCACCGACAGCGCGATGCACAGCCACACATCCGTTTTGCTCAGGGTGAGGATGGAGGTGGAGCCGAACAGTGTGCTGCATACATCACCGGACAGGTTGGAGGAAGCGGAGAATACATTCATCAGCAGGTAGCCGAAGGCCAGCGCGCTGACGGAAATCATTGCCACGGCGGCGTCTCCCTTGATTTTTGCATTCTGCCCGGTGCGAAGCAGCAGCACTGCACACAGAACCGTTACCGGCAGTACAATTACCATTTTGTTTGTCAGACCCAGCACTCCGGCAATTGCCATCGCGCCAAAGGCAACATGGGACAGTCCGTCGCCGATGAAGGAGAAGCGCTTGAGCACCAGTGTTACACCCAGCAGAGAGGAGCACAGTGCAATGAGGATTCCCACAATCAGTGCATACCGGACGAAGGGATAGGCGAGGTATAGCTGCAATTGCATAATCCATTCGCTCATTGTGGTTTTCCTCCTTCCTCCGGCAGGAATGCTTTGCCGATTTCGCTTTCTAGGTATTCCCGCTTGGTACCGAAGAACAGCTTGTTTCCGATGTGCAGGATGTGGCTTGCACAGGCAGCAGCCGCGTGAATATCGTGGGAAATTATGATGACGGTGATGCCGTCTTCATTAAGCCTGCGAATCAGCTCATACATTTCAGCTGTCACCTTGGGGTCGAGACCGGAAACCGGCTCATCCAACAGCAGACATTTTTGAGTGGCGCACAGTGCCCGCGCAAGCAGTACCCGCTGCTGCTGACCGCCGGACAGCTCACGGTAGCATCGCTTTGCAAATCCGGTAATGCCCATGCGCTCCATGTTTTTTCGGGCAAGCTCTTTTTCTGAGCCGGAGTAAAAGGGCTTACCGGGATTCAGACTCTGGCACCCCGATAGGACGATTTCCCAAACGGATGCCGGGAAATCCTTCTGAACCGGGGTCTGCTGGGGCAGGTATCCGATTTCCGTCTGCTTTAACCCATCACCCATCCGAATCTCGCCGGACAAGGGCGGCTGCAAGCCCAGCATTGTCCGCATCAGGGTGGATTTGCCGGAGCCGTTCTCGCCCACGATGCACAGATAGTCTCCGCTGTTTACGGTGAAGTTCAGGTCATGCAGAATCTCCCGGCCGTCGTAGCCAAGGCATAGATTCTGACAGGTGATGAGTGCCATAGTGTGTTCTCCTTTATTTCAGTGCCAGTGTCAGCACTTCCAAGTTTTTCTCCATGATGGAAAGATAGGTCACGCCTGCTTTAACATCCTGCATGGTGCAAGACTGCATGGAATCCATGGAAAGGATACTGGCATTTGCACCGGATGTAGAAATCACGGTCTGCGCAATTTTTCCGTCGGAACCTTCCAGCGTCATAACCGTTTTAAGTCCCAGCTCGTTTACCTTATTTGCAAGGAATGCAATGGTTTCAAAGCTGGCTTCCGTCTCCGCAGAGCAGCCCACGAAAGCGGCGTAGTAGGAAATATCATAGTCATCCACCAGATAGCGGAAGGGGAAACGGTCACCGAAGAGAAGCGTCTTGACGGAACCGGCCTTGACAGCATCCTGATATTTCCCATCCAGTGCATCGAGCTTTGCAAGGTACTCACTCGTGTTGGCGGTGTAGGTATCCTTTCCGTCGGGGTCGGCGGCAATCAGAGCATCGCGGGTAATCCGGCAAAGCTTGGCGGTGTTTCGCAGGGACAGCCATACATGCTCGTCATATTCCACTTCCTCTTCTTCGCCTTCTTCTTTCTCCTCTTCCTCTTCTGCTTCCATACCCTCTACGACTTCTTCTTCCTTTACATCCTCGCCCAGAG
>JAZRVX010000182.1:0-6283 GCA_045599455.1 Faecousia sp.
AAACTTTTCCCACGAGTGTCGGACGGCGTGAAGGGGAAACCCTGTTCACGAATGCTTTGAACCGCAAAAATGCGGACGGCTTCGGCAAATGTGGTACCAAGATTACGATACAGCGCTTCGACTTGATCACGAATCTCTTCATCCATGCGAACCTGATAAATAGCTTGCTTTGCCATATCAGCACCTCCTTGCACTACGATTGTAATACGAAAGCGGATAAATGTCAAGCGGAATTATTGACCAGATCCGGTTTTACGGTCATGACAGTCCTTGCAAAGCGGCTGCCAGTTATTCTGATCCCAGAACAGTTTCTTATCACCCCGGTGCGGTATGATATGATCGACTACCGTTGCCGGGGTGATTCTGTTTTCTGAGAGACATTCCGCACAAAGCGGATGCTGCCGAAGGAAACGCTTTCTGGTCTCGCGCCATCGGGCATCATAACCTCGGGCAGCGGCGCCACCGCGAAGCGCGTCCTGTGACCATTCCTTCCGATGCTCCTCACAAAAGACACCCTTCTCGCAGAAATTGGGACAACCGGGGTATCGGCAGGGACGTTTGGGTGATCTCGGCATAAACGCTCCTCACAATATGAGCAACCCTCTGTCATCATAGACAGAAGCGCCGCTGTTCTGATTTTTCATGGCACGATCCAGCGCCATGACCATGGCCACAGCGCCGTCCACTTTTTCTGTGGACTTTTCTTTATCGATCTTCACGTTTCCGGCAGGATCCGTTCTGACAAAAGCGTTGTCCATGTTCCAGCGGAGAACAGGATGTCCGCCGTGATTGATCTTCCGTTCCAGCACGAGGCGCATCAGTTCCTTCGTGGGTGGGGACATATCGCGGAAGCCTTGACCGAAAGGCACCATGGTGAATCCATCGTCTTCCAGCGTCTGCACCATCATGGTGGCGTTCCATCTATCGAAAGCGATCTCACGGATGTTGAAGCGTTCGCCCAGCTTGAGGATGAACTGTTCAATGAAGCCGTAGTGAACGACATTGCCTTCCGTGGTTTTCATAAATCCCTGCGCCTCCCACTTGTCATACATGACATGGTCTCGGCGGACGCGGAGAGGGAGCGTTTCTTCGGGCAGCCAGTAGAACGGAAGAACGATATACGGTTCGTCCTCGTCCCTAGGCGGGAACACCAGCACGAAGGCGGTCAGGTCGCTCGTGGAAGAAAGATCAAGTCCACCGTAGCACGGACGGCCTTCCAGCTCATATTCGTTTATGATGCCGCCGCAGGCATCCCACTTGTCCATCGGCATCCAGCGGACGCTTTGCTTGACCCATTGGTTCAGACGCAGCTGCCGGAACATATTTTCGTCTGCCGGTGTTTCGAGGGCTTTACGGTATGCGTCCCGGACTTTGTCGATGGAAATGGTCTGATCCAAAGATGGATTTGCCTTGTACCAGTTCTTTTCATCCGTCCAGTCGGCGTCATCCGGGAGACCGAAGATCACGGGATAGAATCGGGGATCAGCCTTTCTTCCTTCCAGAATATCCAGCGCCTTCTGATGGACTTCCCAGCAGATGCTATTGCGGTCGGTGCCTGCCGTTGTGAGGAAAAACCACAGCGGTTGTTTTCTTGCGTCGCCGGAGCCCTGGGTCATAACATCGTATAGGGCTCGGTTGGGCTGGGTGTGAAGCTCGTCAAAGATGCAGGCACTTACGTTCAGACCGTGCTTTGTGGCGACTTCGGAAGAAAGCACCTGATAGATGCTTCCCGTGGGCTGGTAGACCATCCGTTTGGTGGACGGGATGATCTTGACACGCTTGGACAGGGCTGGGCTTTGCCGTACCATATCCACAGCAACGTCAAACACGATGGCGGCCTGCTGACGGTCACTCGCGCATGAATAGACTTCGGCGCGCCATTCATCGTCGTTGCACAGCATGTTCAGCGCAATGGCGGCTCCCAGCTCACTGTTATGCGTGGGAACCATGGAAGGACCGGCAAGGTACTGATGCGAAGGACTGTCTACCTGAATACAACGCATCTTCACAGGATACGGAAGAGGTTGTATGTCCGCAATATAGTGAAAGCAGGAACGGGTTTGTCCCACCCGTTTGCGTTTCCTGTCGATTTTTCGATGAAGCCGGGATGTCGGCTGATCCTCGAAGGTCGTGAAACGTATGGTGTACAGCGTTTCTCCGGTTGGGATTCCATAGCGCGTGGATGGGGATTCCGTCATGGCGTTTTTGATTCCCAGCGTCCACAGCAGTTCTCGGACAGATTCGGCAAGCTGCCTGATGGTACTGACGTAGACACTCTGAGACTTATACTTTCCGATGCAGCCGTCCGAATCCATTAACCCCTGCAAAAGTGCCCAACGCTGTGCTTCGGATGCCCGGAGGTATTCCGGAAGAATGACCTTATCACGGAAACTGGGAACCAGAACAGGGTAAAGCGCGGGAACACGAAGAATAGAACTGCCGTCGCCAGCCTGTGACCACTCACTGGTGATTTCATAGGGGATGCTGGCTCGGATGGCAGGAAGATCGCATGTCCGCACGGTCAGTTCGGGCTTGACGGCATTGCCATTTCCAAGCCAGAACCCGAATACATAGGGGTCAATGGGCAGCGCGGCGTCTGCCGTCTGTAGAGACCGCGCTACGGGGATGCGCACAACAGAACGGAGACGATCCGCTTTGTGAGAAACAAAGCTGCGGCTGCGAAGCCTCAAGGTCCGCTGATAGAGTTCCTGGGTGGTGGTTTGGTACAGACGACGCCTTCCGTAGATGTTTTCTACATTCCACAAATGGCGCGCGCCCGCATCGATGGTTGTGCCATCCCTGAAAGTAATGCGGTAGCATTGTTCTGTGTCGTCAATTTCGCTGAGAGCAAGGACATGGCAGGGCTGACCGTTTTCATCGAACACCATATCCCCAGGCAGAAGTTCACCCATCCTGCGCCAGCCGGAAGGCGTCGGGATGGGTGTTTCGAGAGATAACTGTTTTCCCTGTTTCTTAGGTATCTCGATATAGGCTGTGGTGTACTGCCGTTTGTCGGGAGCATCATCCCGTACCGTACCGAACACATCCCGTATGATCTTTTCCTGCCAGGGAAGGAGCAGAAAGGGCTGTCCATGGAATTCGCCCTTGGTATGCTTGAGGCATTGGATGAACTGCGTGACCCGCTGTGCCTTGGCTTCACTGAACATCTGACCACCTCTGATTCAAAAGCTGTTCCATGGGGTCTTCCGCGTCAGGGGCGTCGCCGCTGTTGGCAAAGAGCCGCGCGCGGCTGGCAGGGGTGAGTCCGAACTCCGTGGCCAGAGACTGCATCTGCTTGAGACTTTGGAGCGCGATGCTGACCTGCGGCACCTGCTGAACGTATCCCGACGGGGTCTTGAAGATCGTGCCGTGCTGGGTCAGAAATTCTTCTGCCTCTTTCCAGCGGGCGTAGGCTTCACAGTAGCCGGCGAAGTTGGAAACGTCATGATTGGTGAGCGCGCCCATGGCGACCAGGGACGGAGCCAGTCGTTTCCATTCCTTCTTTGCTTCCGGCATGAGCCAGGAAGGGCACTTCACCTGATCGGCGTTGGGAACGGGTTCATTGCGGTTCAACGGACGCCTTCCCTTGCCCCGGTCGCCTTCCAGTATCTTTACCGCCGTGGGCAGCGGTTTTCGTCCTCTTGTTGCCATGCTGCTCTCCTTTCACGATTAGTCGTTGTCTGCCGCCGTCACTTCAGCATAGGTCAGCACCTTGCCGTCCCGAAGAACGGTGATCTCCTGATCGGGATACTCAGCGTGAAAGCGTTCCACAATGACGGTGGCGTACTTGTTGTCCAGTTCCATGGTTCGGCAGACGCGGTCGGTCTGTTCACAGGCCATGAGCGTGGAACCGCTGCCACCGAACAGATCCAGCACCACGGCGTTCGGCGCGGAACTGTTCTTGATGGGGTATGCCAACAGCGGGATCGGCTTCATGGTCGGATGATCCGCGGACTTTTTCGGCTTATCGAAGTTCCAGATCGTGGACTGCTTGCGGTCCGAGAACCACTTGTGCTTGCCGTTGGGGAGCCAGCCGTAGAGCACAGGCTCATGCTGCCACTGATACGGAGAGCGTCCCAGCACAAGAGAGTTCTTCACCCAGATGCACACGCCGGAAATATGGAACCCAGCTTCTTTGAATGCGCGGCGGAAGTTCAGACCTTCCGTGTCGGCATGGAAGATGTAGGCGCTGCCGCCCTCAGCCATATGCGCGGTCATGTTGCGGAACGCGGCGAGAAGGAAGTCAAAGAACTTTTCGTCCGCCATGCTGTCGTTCTGGATGGATTTTCCGTCTGCGGATTCGTATGCGACGTTATAAGGGGGATCGGTCACGACAAGGTTCGCCTTGACGCCGTCCATGAGCTTGTCCACCGCTTCCGGGGACGTGCTGTCGCCGCACATCATCCGATGTCTGCCCAGCGTCCAGATATCGCCGGACTGAACATAGGGAGTGACGGCGTCCGGGTCAATATCGCAGTCGTCATCCTTAACGTCCTTGTCATGAACTTGCGAGAACAGGTCGTCCACTTCGGCGGCATCGAACCCGGTCGCGCCAAGATCGTACCCGGACTGTTGGAGATCCAGCAGCAGGTCAGCCAGAGCAGTGGGCTCCCAATCGCCGGTAGCCTTGTTGAGCGCGATGTTCAGCGCCTTTTCATCGGCGGGATTTTCGATATGGACTACAACGCAGTCCACTTCGGTCGCGCCTTCCGCCTTCAGCACCTTGTAACGCTGATGACCGCCGACGATGTTTCCGGTCACTTCATTCCATACAATGGGATCGACATACCCGAAATCGCGCAGACTGCGCTTGATCTTCTCATAGGCCGGATCGCCCGGCTTCAAGTCTTTTCGGGGATTGTATTTTGCGGGCATCAGCCGGTCAATGGGCATCCGCTGCATGTTCAATGCGGTATTCATAATGCTGCCTCCATTGGAAAAGCGCCTGCCGAAATCGCAGACGCTTCTTCGCTTTCTTTGTATGTTTTGCACTTTGCAATAACGCTGTCAATGATCTGCCGAGGCGGATCGGGAACATCGTTCAATTCGCCGACATATTCGCCAAAGAGATATCGCGCGGCTATATTATACATCCCCGCGAGGAGAATGATATTGTCCTTCGACGAACCGAGCTTTATCCGCTTTCTGTTATATCCCACTTTCACTTCATAGCGTTTTCCGTAACTGCTGTAGTACACGCCGATGTAGCCGGTTTTGTTGTTGGAAAGACGACTGTGATTGGTCGAGTTCTCAAAAGTAGATACGATTCTCAAGTTTTGCTTTCGGTTATCCAACCGATTCCGATTGATATGATCCACGATTACGTGGGGATCGGTTACGCCCAGAAGATACCTGTGAAGCATTTTTGACGCCACGGCATATGCATATCCATCTTTTCCGATCCGCCAGAATTCTCGATTCACGCGGGGAATGTCTTCGGTATCGATTATAAACTCGGTTCCGTCCGGTAGAATTCCCGTCGCGGATGCGCCTCTGACCACAAAATGAAACATGGGCGGACAGTTCGCGCAGCGGTCTGATTTACGGACTCGCATTTCACTGTGCGTCTTGATCGACTCATGTCCGCATCGCGTACATCTGCAGCGGAATTTTTGAACGAACACGCCGGATCGGGACTCATACCCCATATCATCCAATACTTCCCAGCCGTTTATGGTTTTTCCAACGATAACGGGCGGGGGAAGCCCCCCTGAATGGGGAGCACATTTTCTGCAATGTTTACTCGTTCCTTTCAGAATCGGATATGTAATAAAACTGCCAATATATCCGCAGTCGCATTTGCAGATCACGCGCGATTCACCATGCTTACCCCGAGGGGCTTCTTTCAATACGGTCAGATGCCCGTATTTCTGCCCGGCTTTGAGCGAATTTGTCAATGATGGTACCTCCAAATAACACGAAATATGGAGCTGACCCCGGGGGCCGCTTATTGTCGGATTTTTCTGAGCAATTTGGCCGCGGTCTTCTCCAGGGGGAGCCCGGGGATCGAGCCCCCCCTTGGGGCTTTCCCAGGGCGAAGTGGCAAAGCGGCGAAGTCGGGGGTGACCAGGCGACTTTCGCACGGCGAAGTGGCGAAGTCGGGGACGTGGACTTTCGCAGAGCAAAGCGGCGAAGTCGGGTGCGGGGACTTTCGCACGGCGAAGTGGGAAAGTCGGGTGCGGGGACTTTCGCACGGCGAAGTGGCGAAGTCGAGGCGCGGAAACTTTCGCACGGCGAAGTGGGAAAGTTGGGGCGCGGAAACTTTCGCAGAGCAAAGCGGTGA
>JAZRVX010000183.1:0-1843 GCA_045599455.1 Faecousia sp.
TTCAGCACGGTGAACTGGAGGCGCGGGTCGTAGTTGACCTCCCATTCCAGCGGATGATCGGTGATGAAAGCTCCCGGAATGAGCTTCGGGGTTTCTTCACAGCAGAGCATCACGTCATGGAGCGCATGGCAGTCATGGAAAGCGTGGTAGCCGATCTCACAGATATAATCCGGCAGATCTGCGCGGGTCAGATTCGTGCATCCGGCGAACCAATACGCAAGGCTTTCAATGGTCATATCTGCCGATTCGTCAAACATGACCTCGATGATTTCATCCCGGCGATCCCGCCACGGCTGTTCCTCTGCGGAGGCAAACGGGGTGATCTCGCCTGAACCATAGATGAACAGAAGCCCGTCGTTCAGTTCCCACATCAGACCGGAAGCTGAAACCTCCGGCTTGGATGCAGGTTCCGGGGCAGGTTCTTCCTCCTGCTCTTGCACAGGGACGATTTCCGGTTCGGATTCTGTTTCCGGCTCCGGCGTGATTTCTGCCGCCTGCGTATCTTCGCCGATAACGTAAGCGTCGGAAATGTCTGCCGGTTCTTCGGTGTCCTCCGGGATTTCGCAGTCCTCGCAGGAACATTCGATATGGGCTTCATCTTCGGGAAGCTCTGCTGCCAGCGCGGTCAGCGGTACGGTGGTTACGACGCAAACGAGCGCCAGCAGCAGAGCAAGGATTCTATGCTTGAATGTTTTTGTCATACGAACCCTCCGTTACACGACAATGGAAATCGTGATGATTACATGAGCTGCTTCCACATCGGAAGCGTTGGGAGCATCCCCGGAAACCTTGGCAAAGTAGGACAGAGCCTGACTTTCTCCGGCAGAGATCACGGGAAAAGCGTTCGCGTTGATTGCCAGCTTTCCGGCTCCCGTGGTGGGACAGTCATTGACCTTGAGCGCAATGGTCTTTGCACCGGAGAAACTGTCATAACTGCCGACCTTGTAGGCTCCGTCCGTCACGGAAATCCCTGTTACCTGTACGGAGCCGGTTTTGCTGTTGTTGATGATGCGGGCATTGTCTGCCGTAATGACTACGCCGTTGATGACCTCCACCGGCAGAGATGCGGGAACGGTCACATTGACCGCACGGTATTCGTTGGAAACCGTCAGCGTGACGGGAACCGTTGCTGTCGTGGTGGTATTCGCCGCAAAAGCGGTGACGCTCATAGCGCAGACGAGAACAAAGGCAAGGAGCAATGCCGAAATACGTTTACATTTCATATTTAGCCTGCCTTTCTGCGGAAAAGGCAGCCCCGGTGAAGGAGCTGCCCGCCGCGTATTTCAGATAGAGATTCGGTTCAGACTGTGCAGATCAGGCGTCCCATTCGACGATGAATACGACGTTGGCGATGGTGGCATTGGTTACGGCGCTGGAGAGCGGAGTAACGATAGCGTCGTAGATCACGGAAATGCTGTTGCCGGTCTGATCGCCCACACCGGTCATGAAGCAGCCGGAAACGGGAGCGGAGATCAGCGCCTGAGAAGCGGTGTTGGAGTTATCGGTCTTGACCTGTGCGCCGCCGCCGAGGGTCAGAGCGAAGCCGAGCTTGTCGGAATCAACCTTTGCGGAAGCAAGAGTGGACTTGTCGCCGAAAGCGGTCAGCGTCCAGCCGTTGGCACCGGAGATGGTGACGGACTTCACGCGGACAGCACCGTAGGAGTTGTTGACGATCTTGCAGTTGTCAGCGGTAGTAACAGAGCCGTCCTGTGCCATAGCCATGGGAAGCGCAGTCGGAACGGTGACGGACATTGCGGTAGCGGCAGGATCGCCGCCGATGGTGCCGTCCTTGGTGGAACTCAGGCTGACCGGAGTAGTTCCGGCACCGCCGTCCGTGTCGATT
>JAZRVX010000184.1:0-2734 GCA_045599455.1 Faecousia sp.
TTGCACCCTGAAAACCGAATAGAAGAATGAAATGACAAATTTTACCGGAATAAAAAAGGTAGAAAGCGACATTTTAGGATTCAAGATCACAACAACGATCAAAAGAACGTATCGAGACATCGATATGACCTTTAGCGAAATCAAGCTACAAAGGGCATATGGCGGATGCCTCGGCGTCAGGAGCCGAAGAAGGACGCAGCAAGCGGCGAAACGGCACGGCAAGGAGCAAGCATCCAATGAACCGTGCATCTCCGAATGGGGCAACCCACCAGCAATGGTACCCGAAAGGGAGGCAGACCCGGTGAACTGAAACATCTAACTAGCCGGAGGAAAAGAAATCAACCGAGATACCCTAAGTAGCGGCGAGCGAACGGGGCAGAGCCCAAACCGAGCATCTTCGGATACTCGGGGTTTAGGACCGACATAAAGAAGAAGCATCTTAGATGAATGGCTTGGAAAAGCCAGGCAAAGAGAGTGAAACCCTCGTAATCAAAAGGATGCCAATCCGGTCGGAATCCAGAGTACCACGGGGCACGAGGAACCCAGTGGGAAGACGGGTGGACCACCATCCAAGGCTAAATACTACCTGACGACCGATAGCGCATAGTACCGTGAGGGAAAGGTGAAAAGAACCCCGGGAGGGGAATGAAAAGAACCTGAAACCGTATGCCTACAAGCAGTCGAAGCACCATACGCGTGTAACGGCGTGCCTATTGAAGAATGAACCGGCGAGTTGCGGTTACTGGCGAGGTTAAGTGGAAAACACGGAGCCGAAGTGAAAGCGAGCCTTAATAGGGCGCAAGTCAGTGACTACAGACCCGAAACCACAGTGATCTATGCGTGGCCAGGCTGAAGCCCAGGTAAAAATGGGTGGAGGGCCGAACCTGTGGGTGTTGAAAAACCTTAGGATGAGCTGCGTATAGGGGTGAAATGCCAATCGAACGTGGAGATAGCTGGTTCTCCCCGAAATAGCTTTAGGGCTAGCCTCTGAGAGTCATATAGACGGTAGGGCACTGATCGGGCACGGGGGCGTAAAGCCTACCAAACCTAGTCAAACCACGAATGGATATATGAAGTCATCAGGGAGTCAGAACACGAGTGATAAGACCCGTGCTCAAAAGGGAAACAGCCCAGACCGTCGGCTAAGGTCCCCAATACCATGCTAAGTGGAAAAGGATGTAGGACTTCAAAAACAACCAGGATGTTGGCTCAGAAGCAGCCACCATTTAAAGAGTGCGTAATAGCTCACTGGTCGAGAGGCCCTGCGCCGAAAATATCCGGGGCTCAAGCATGGAACCGAAGCCACGGCATTGTCTAGTACAATGGGTAGGGGAGCGTTCTGCTCGCAGCGAAGTCAGACCGAAAGGACTGGTGGAGCGTGCAGAAGTGAGAATGCCGGTATAAGTAGCGAAAAGGACGGTGAGAATCCGTCCCACCGAAAGCCTAAGGGATCCTGGGCAACGCTCGTCGTCCCAGGGTAAGCCGGGGCCTAAGCCGTAGCAAGAAGCATAGGCGAAGGACAACTGGTCAAAATTCCAGTGCCCGATAAAGTTGTTAAGTGCACAGTGACGCAGAAGGAAGCATGAGCGCGCGACTGGAAGAGCGCGTGAAAGCCGGTAGGGAAACCGAGAAGCGATAGGAGACGAAATCTTCGGATGGAGTCGAAGTCATGTGGACCACGCTGCCGAGAAAAGCTAGTGTAATAGACGATATCGGCCCGTACCGTAAACCGACACAGGTAGGCGGGGAGAGAATCCTAAGGTGCGCGGGAAAACCCTCGTTAAGGAACTCGGCAAATTACATCCGTAACTTCGGGAAAAGGGTGGCTCAAGCTGGTGAAGGATGCACATCTGGAGCTGGAGTGAGCGGCAGAAGAGAAGCCCAAGCGACTGTTTACCACAAACACAGGTGCCTGCAAAAGCGAAAGCTGACATATAGGTGCTGACGCCTGCCCGGTGCTGGAAGGTTAAGGAAAGGAGTTATCCCTTGAGGAGAAGCCCCGAACTGAAGCCCCAGTGAACGGCGGCCGTAACTATAACGGTCCTAAGGTAGCGAAATTCCTTGTCGGGTAAGTTCCGACCCGCATGAAAGGCGTAACGATTTGGGCACTGTCTCAACGAGGGACCCGGTGAAATTGAAATACCTGTGAAGATGCAGGTTACCCGCGACTGGACAGAAAGACCCCATGGAGCTTTACTGCAACCTGGCATTGATATCCGGCAACTGGTGTACAGGATAGGCGGGAGGCTGAGAAGTAGGAGCGTAAGCTTCTATGGAGCCGCTGTTGGGATACCGCCCTCCGATTGCTGGATACCTAACCGAGACCTAGAAAATCCGAGACAGTACCAGGCGGGCAGTTTGACTGGGGCGGTCGCCTCCGAAAGAGCAACGGAGGCGTCCAAAGGTTCCCTCAGCGCGGACGGAAATCGCGCGAAGAGTACAAAGGCATAAGGGAGCCTGACTGCGAGACAGACACGTCGAGCAGAAGCGAAAGCTGGGCTTAGTGATCCGGTGGAAAGAAAGTGGAATTGCCATCGCTCAACGGATAAAAGCTACCCTGGGGATAACAGGCTAATCTCTCCCAAGAGTCCATATCGACGGGGAGGTTTGGCACCTCGATGTCGGCTCATCACATCCTGGGGCTGGAGCAGGTCCCAAGGGTTGGGCTGTTCGCCCATTAAAGTGGTACGTGAGCTGGGTTCAGAACGTCGTGAGACAGTTCGGTCCATATCCA
>JAZRVX010000185.1:0-20031 GCA_045599455.1 Faecousia sp.
GCTCGCCGCAAAGGCAGCAAATAAAGTTGAAGATGTTGCATGGAAAGTATCCGATACAATCAGCGACAAAATGGATTCCATCTAGAAAAAGCACCCCAAAAGGGGTGCTTTCAGTTTGTCGGTAAACCTAAAATAGAGGGGCATTGCCCTAAAGGATTTCATTCGGTCACGAATCAGTGCACATTGCACTATGGTATGATTGCCACCGGCAATCATTTATATTTTGATTCGCTGCGCGGAGCACCGCTGGGTGTGGCAATCCGTCCCCTTAAATAAACGGATTTCTACCGAAATAATGATTAAATTCACAACATTTTAGAGAACGAATTCCCACGGTCGCTGACGCTCCCTCGGAATGGCCGACTTTTTCGACAGTCTGAGGACTGCTCCACGGGAGCAGTCCTTTTTTGTCGAAGCAACGCTGAAGATATGTGCATAGTATGCTTTGGGGAAAACCACTATCATCTTTAGGAGTGAACTTTTATGGCAACCTTTTCCAATCTGGCAACCCTGAGCTTTAACGGTACAACCACCAACTCCAATCTGGTAACCGGCGAAATTCTGGAAGATGTCATGGTAAGCAAAATCCATGTAAACCCGAATTACTTCACCGGGGACGACATTACCTACGCAGTCACCATCCGCAATCTGACCGACCAGCCCCTGACCGAAATTACCCTGACAGATGATTTGGGGCGCTACAGCTATGGTGTCACAGAGCTGTATCCGCTGGATTTTATTCCGTTCTCGGTAAGAGTGTTCAATGACGGTGCCATGAGCATGGACTTCTCCGTTCCCATGCAGAAGCCTTTGACCATCACAGGTCTCAGTGTAGCGGCAAACGGCGTGACCATGGTGCTCTACACCGCAAAAGTCAACCAGTACGCCCCCGTGACCTTTGGCTCCAATATTACAAACACCGCAACCATCAACTATACCCAGTCCAATGCGCAGTCCACCGCCTCCAGCACCATCTATCCCCGTCCTACCACGGAGCTGTCCGTCCACAAGTCCCTGGAGCCCAAGGTCGTGGGGCAGGACAGAAGCGTTACCTACCGCTTTGAAATTGAGAATACCGGCACCTTGCCCACCAATATGGTCAGTGAAACCGAGCGCCGCTGCAACGACACCGCCTTGCAGCTCATGGATACCTTCCAGCCAAGACTCGGCATCACCTCCGTGACCCTTAACGGCG
This sequence comes from Faecousia sp., assembly GCA_045599455.1. GTDB lineage: Bacteria > Bacillota > Clostridia > Oscillospirales > Oscillospiraceae > Faecousia. The sequence continues at coordinate 1,196 of JAZRVX010000185.1, forward strand.
AGACGCTGACCAAAACCGTTGACTACCAGTACGACTCCGTAAGCGGCAAATTCGTGACCATGCCCAACAGAATCGTTGTGCCCGCTGCCACCTTCCGCCGGGGCGATGACGGCACTGTAATCGTAGAGCCCGGCAAGGCGGTTCTGGTTATCAAGGGTACTTTGCAGCGGCAGCAGTAACAAGACATTTCCCTACGACAGACGAAGCGGGCGGCGTATAGCCGCCCGCTTCGCCGGAATGAAAGGAAGCTTTCGCTAATTCAGGAAGCACCAAAACAGTCGGTCATTGCGAACCCGGTGCGCACACTGGGTGTGGCAATCCGCATTCCCAAAAACTATTATTTTATACCAAGTTCGTCGTAATCGAACATTGAGATTCCCACGGTCGCTGCGCTCCCCTCGGAATGACCTGCTATGATAGATTTTTCGTCACACCAAAGCCGCCATGCCTCATGGCGGCTTTGGTGCGTGAAAGGAAGCTTTATCCCCGTGTCACAAATGTATCTTGATTTACGCTTCACACGGTGGTATCATACGATGGATTGAGAAAAAGGAGAGATTGCCGTGATAAAGCGATTAAATGAAACTTTCCGGGATGATACCAGCTACCGTGAATTCTTCCTGAGTCTGCTGACCGTGGGGCTGGCCTATGGTCTATACAAGGGGGTCATTGACAACTACCTTGCAGAAATTGTCGCCATGGGCGAATTTGACCGGGGCGTTGCAGAGTTCTTCCGGGAGCTGCCGGGTCTGATGCTGATTTTCATTCTGGCAGTATTTTACACACTGTCTGCCGAGCAATTATTCAAGGTCGGTGCAGTCATCATGATGGTTGGCATGACGCTTGTATTTGCCCTGCCTGCCAACCGTGTCCTCGTGACCATCGCCATTTGCACCTACTCCTTGGGCGAGCACATCCAGCTGGGCATGAAGAATACGCTTTCGCTGGAATACGCCAAACCGGGGCTTTCCGGTCAGGCGCTGGGACTGCAAAACGCCATGAATCAGGTGGGAACCGTGGCCGGGTATCTGGTGGTCATGGTGGCATTCCTGTTTGTGAGCGGCATGAAAGCCTACAAGGGCTTCTTCCTGACTGCCGCCATTCTCACCGTGGTGAGCACCTTTATGGCATTTCGAATTAAGGGCAGAAGTGAAACCGATAAGTCCAAGAGCCGCTTCTACTTCCGCAAGAAGTACACCAAGTACTATTTTCTGGAGGTCTTCTACGGTGCCCGAAAGCAGGTTTTCTTCACCTTCGGCCCCTATGTGCTGATTCTCTTCTACGGTGCCAGCGCCGCCGTTATCAGCGCCCTGTTCGCAGTTTCCGCCGTATGCTGTTACTTCGCAGCCCCCCTGATCGGCAAGATAATTGATAAGCTGGGCTACAAAATCGTGATGATTTCCGACACCATCATCTTAGTGGGTGTGTGCTTCTTCTATGGCTTTGCCCACCACTTCTTCCCCATGCATATCGCATTTGCCATTTGCTGTGTGAACTATATTCTGGACAGCGTGATTTCCCTCGCCTCCATGGCCTCCAATGTCTATGTGCAGGATATCTCCGACAATAAGGAAGAGGTGCGCGCCACCATCTCCACGGGCATTTCCGTGAACCATCTGATTACCATTCTGATTGCCCTGTTCGGCGGCTGGATTTGGCAGGTTCTGGGCATTGAAACGCTTTTCACCATCTCGGCCGTGCTGGGTCTGTGCAACAGTGCCTACGCCGCCACCATCAAAGGAAGCGGCAAGGTGAAGGCATGACATTTTCCTACCGTTTTGCCCGAGAAGAGGATGTTCCTCTGATTCTGGAATTTATCAAAGAACTGGCCGATTACGAAAAGATGCTTCCCGAGGTTGTGGCAACCGAGGAGCTTTTGGCCCACTGGATTTTTGAAGCGCACAAATGCGAGGTTATCTTCGCGCTGGAGGGAAGCCGCGAGGTAGGCTTTGCGTTGTTCTTCCATAATTTCTCCACATTCTTAGGCCGTGCCGGCATCTATCTGGAGGATTTGTATGTGAAGCCCGAATACCTGGGCAAGGGCTATGGCAAAGGACTGCTGAAAACGCTGGGACAAATTGCCATTGAGCGCGGGTGCGGGCGGCTGGAATGGTGGTGCCTGGACTGGAATCAGCCCTCCATTGACTTCTACCGCTCCATGGGCGCGCAGGCCATGACTGACTGGACGGTATATCGCATTGCAGGCGACACCCTGCAAAAATTAGGAGAATCACAATGAACGAAACCATAAAAACCTTGATTGCGCGGAAAAGTGTGCGGGTATTTGAAGAAGAGGAAATTCCCGAGGAAGCGGTTCGGGAAATCCTCCTGTCGGCGGTGAATGCACCCACGGCGGGCAATCAGCAGTTATACACCATTCTGCGCATTACGAACAAGGAAATTCTTGCAAAGCTTTCCGACTCCTGTGACCATCAGCTCTTCATCGCAGAGGGCAAACTGGTTCTGGTATTCTGCGCCGACTGCTTAAAATGGTACAATGCATTCTTGTCCGGCGGCTGTGCGCCCAGAAAGCCCGGAGTCGGCGACCTGCTGCTGGCTGTGGATGATGCTCTCATCGCTGCCCAGAACGCCGTGGTTGCCGCCGAGAGCATGGGCATCGGCTCATGCTACATTGGAGACATTATGGAAAACTGCGAAACCCAGCGCGAAATTCTCGGGTTTCCCCGCTATGTCTTCCCGGCGGCGCTCTTAGTCTTCGGCTATCCCACCGAGCAGCAGAAAAACCGCAAAAAGCCCGTGCGCGCAAAGATGGAATACATCGTGCAGGAAAACCGTTATCATATGCATACCGATGCCGAGCTGCGGGATATGCTCATGAAAAACGCCACCGAGGAAACCTATGACGGATGGCTGAAGGCCTTCTGCGCCCGCAAATACAATTCCGATTTTTCCCGGGAAATGAGCCGCTCTGTCGCGAAATTTTTGAAAGAATATGAAGATATTACCAATCAATAAAAAAGGATTGGTTACTTACACAAAAAGCATTTTTTCGCATTCCCCTTTTTGTCGGAAATCCCATCTTGGTTTTCTCCCCGATCCGTGATACAGTATAGGTGCAGAAAGTTTCCCCGCAACTGACGGAAAGTGGAGAAACCACACGGGAACGGGGTAAACACAAATCTGATAATTCAGGTGTCGACCGTCTGGGCATTCTGCTGCTATGGCAGCAGAATGCCCTTTTTGTTTTTCTAAGGAGGAATTCACATGAAAAAAGTCGGTATCATCATGGGAAGCGACAGCGACCTGCCCATCGTGCAGAAGGCTGTGGATACCCTGAAAGCGCTGGAAATCCCCTACGAAGTCCATGTATACTCTGCCCACCGCACCCCCTATGAGGCACGGGAATTCTCCGTGAACGCCCGCCGCAACGGCTTCGGTGCCATCATCGCTGCTGCCGGCATGGCTGCGCACTTGGCCGGTGCCATCGCCGCGAACACCACCCTGCCCGTTATCGGCATTCCCTGCAAATCCTCCGTCCTTGACGGCATTGATGCCCTCCTGTCCACTGTACAGATGCCCAGCGGAATCCCCGTTGCCACTGTTGCAATCGACGCCGGTACCAATGCCGCTTTGCTTTCCGCCCAGATTCTGGCCGTCAGCGACGAAGCCCTGGCCGCGAAACTCGATGCCAAGCGGGCAAGCGATGCAGCCAAGGTGCTCGAAAAAGACGCCGCCATCACCGAAAAATTAAAATAATCAACATATAAAGGAGTTAACCGAACATGGAAAAGAAAGAACAGCTCTACGAAGGCAAGGCCAAAAAGGTCTATGCAACCGAGAATCCCGAATATGTAATCGTGTCCTACAAGGATGATGCCACTGCACTGGACGGCCTGAAGAAGGGCACCATCGTGGGCAAGGGCGTTGTCAACAACCGTATGTCCAACCGCATGATGCAGCTGCTGGAGAAGAGCGGCGTGAAAACCCATTTTGTGGAGGAGCTTAACGACCGCGAGACCGTGGTGCACAAGGTTTCCATCGTGCCTCTGGAGGTCATCATCCGCAATATCTCCGCCGGTCACTTCGCTTCCCGCTACGGCGTGGAGGAGGGCATCGTCTTCGAGCAGCCCACCATCGAGTTCTCCTACAAAAATGACGACCTGCACGACCCTCTGCTGAACGAGTACCACGCACTGGCTCTTAAGCTGGCCACCCGTGAGGAAATCGACACCATCAAGGCCATGGCCTTCAAGGTCAATGAAGTTATGAAGGAGTACTTCCTGAGCCTTAACATCAAGCTTGTTGACTTCAAACTGGAGTTCGGAAGACTGTCTGACGGCACCATCGTCTTAGCAGATGAAATCAGCCCTGACACCTGCCGCTTCTGGGATGCCACCACCGGCGAGAAGCTGGATAAGGATCGCTTCCGCCGCGACATGGGCGGCGTGGAAGATGCCTACAAGGAAATGATGCACAGAGTTTTCGGCTAAGCTTCCGCACCTAACTTTTTCACTTTACCAAGGAGGTAACACCATGGGTGGTTTCTTCGGCGCAGTTTCCACGCGCAACTGCATTCTGGATGTATTCTTCGGCACCGACTATCACTCCCATCTGGGCACCCGTCGGGGCGGCATGGCCGCATACGACAGTGAAATCGGTCTGCAAAGAGAAATTCACAATATTGAAAACTCCCCCTTCCGCACCAAATTCGCCGGTATCTTAGGCGATATGACGGGCAATGCCGCCATCGGCTGCATCTCCGATACCGACCCTCAGCCCCTGCTGATTCGCTCCCGTCTGGGCGCTTACGCCATCTGCTCCATCGGCATCATCAACAACGCCAAGGAGCTGATTGACGAGCACCTGAGCGCAAATCGCGGACATTTCGAGGGTATGACCGGCGGCAGAGTCAATTCTAACGAACTGATTGCCGCCATGATTGACGGCTGCGACAGCTTTGCCGAGGGCATTCGCTATGCCCAGAAGCGCATCAAGGGCACTGCCTCCATCCTCATCCTGACGGACAAAGGCAAGCTCATTGCCGCCCGGGACTTTTGCGGAAGACTCCCCATCGTCATCGAGCGCAAGGAAGATGCCTACGCCGTCACCTTTGAAGACTACGCCGCTGAAAAGCTGGGCTACGAGGTAATCCGTGAGCTTGGCCCCGGTGAAATTGTGGAGGTGTCCGTAGACGGTGTCACGGTTCTTGCCGAGCCTCAGAAGGAAATGAAAATCTGCGCTTTCCTGTGGAGCTACTACGGCTACCCCACCTCCTGCTATGAGGGCAAGAATGTAGAGGTCATGCGCTACCGCAACGGCCGTATCATGGCTAAGACCGACAAGGAAAACGGTGTGGCACAGGATATCGATTTCGTTGCCGGTGTGCCCGACTCCGGCACCCCCCACGCCATCGGCTATGCCAACGAGAGCGGCATTCCCTTCGCCCGCCCCTTCATCAAGTACACCCCCACCTGGCCCCGCAGCTTCATGCCCGCCAATCAGGCAGAGCGCAATATGGTTGCCAAGATGAAGCAGATTCCCGTGGACGAGCTGATTCGAGACAAAAAGCTGCTGTTTGTGGATGACTCCGTTGTCCGCGGCACCCAGCTCAGAGAAACCGTGGAATTTCTGTATGAGCACGGCGCAAAGGATGTGCACATCCGCTCCGCCTGTCCTCCCATCCTCTACGGCTGTAAATATCTGAACTTCTCCCGCTCCAATTCCGAGGACGAGCTGATTGCCCGCGCCACCATCAAGGAGCTGGAGGGTGAAGAAGGCTACAACCATCTGGACGAATACATGGACGGCACCACCGAGCGCGGCAAGAAAATGCGCGCCGCCATCTGCGAGAAGCTCCACTTTGCATCACTGGAATACCAGTCTCTGGAGGGTATCTTGGAGGCCATCGACCTGCCTGCGGAGTGTGTATGCACCTACTGCTGGAACGGCAAAGAATAAAAAAGTTATCAGGCATCAGGCATCGGGCATCAGCGCCTACTACGGCACTGCATAAGCCTTTTTCGCGAAAGCGGTTGTCTAATGCTAAAGAAAGCGAAAAGGAGCCTGTTATGGATCATAAAAACTCTCAGTCTGCCAGCTATGCCGCCGCAGGTGTGGATATCACCGCCGGCTATAAGTCCGTGGAACTGATGAAAAAACATATTGCCCGCACTAAGAATGCGGGCTGTCTTGACGATGTGGGCGGCTTCGGCGGCTGCTTCGGTCTGCCCACCGGCATGGAAGAGCCGGTGCTGGTCTCCGGCACCGACGGATGCGGCACCAAGGTAAAGCTTGCCATCCTCATGGACAAGCACGACACCATCGGCATTGATGCCGTGGCTATGTGCGTCAACGATGTTATCTGCTGCGGTGCAAAGCCCTTGTTCTTCCTGGACTATATTGCCTGCGGCAAGAATGTTCCCGAGAAGATTGCCGAGATTGTGAAGGGTGTGGCCGAGGGCTGCGTGCAGGCAGGCTCCGCCCTGATTGGCGGTGAGACCGCCGAGCATCCCGGTCTGATGCCCGCCGAGGACTACGATCTGGCAGGTTTTAGTGTCGGCATTGTGGACAAGAAAAAGATTCTGGACAACACCCGTATGCGCGAGGGCGATGTGGTGATTGCGCTGGCATCCACCGGAATCCACTCCAACGGCTTCTCCCTGTGCCGCAAGGTCTTCAACATTGACGCAAACCCCGCCGAGCTGTATGTCCCCTGCGATGATTTGGGCGGCGCTTCCATCGCCGAGACGCTGCTTACGCCCACCCGCATCTATGTCAAGAGCATTCTGGCACTCCTTGAAAAGGTAGATGTGAAGGGCATCAGCCACATCACCGGCGGCGGCTTCTATGAGAATATCCCCCGCTCCATCCCCGATGGTCTGTGCGCAAAAATCGACAAAGCCTCCGTCAAGGTGCTTCCCATCTTCGACCTGATTGCCAAAACCGGCAATATCCCCGAGCGAGACATGTTCAACACCTTCAATATGGGTGTGGGCATGAGCGTGGTTGTCCCCGCAAGCGAAGCAGACACTGCTCTGGAAATTCTGAACGCCCACGGCGAGGATGCCTATGTCATCGGCAAAATTATCAAGAACGAAGAAAAGGTGATTTTGGCATGAAAACCAGAATTGCAGTCTTCGTCAGCGGCGGCGGCACCAATCTGCAAGCGCTGATTGATGCCCAAGGCAGTGTGATTCAAAGCGGTGAAATCGTGCTGGTGGTGGCAAATTCCGCCAAGGCCTATGCCTTGGAGCGCGCAAAAAAAGCCGGCATTGAAACCGCCGTGGTGCTGAAAAAGGAGCTTGGCTCTCAGCAGGCTTTTGAGAAAGTCCTGCACGAAACCCTTGTCGCCCACAAAATTGACATGATTGTGCTGGCGGGCTTTATGAGCATTCTGTCCGCAGACTTTACATCCCGCTGGGAAAAGCGCATCCTGAACATCCATCCGTCCTTAATCCCCTCCTTCTGCGGTGAGGGCTTCTACGGTCTCCGGGTTCACGAGGCCGCCCTCCGCTACGGTGTGAAGGTCACGGGTGCCACCGTGCACTATGTGAACGAAATTCCCGACGGCGGTGAAATCATCGCTCAGAAGGCTGTGGAAGTTTGCGACGGCGATACCCCCGAAATCCTGCAGCGCCGAGTGATGGAGCAGGCCGAATGGATTCTGCTCCCCCGGGCAACCGAGAAAGTTGCAAATCTGCTTATGAAATAAGGAGCATGGAAATGAATATTTACGAGATAAAATCCGTTTCTGAGACCCTGTGCGGGAACACCTACCCCGGCAGAGGCATTATGATTGGTAAAACCCCCGATGGCAAGTCCGCCGTTGCTGCCTACTTCATCATGGGAAGAAGTGCAAACTCCCGCAACCGCGTGTTCACCGAGCGGGATGGTGCCGTCTTCACCGAGCCTTTCGATGCTTCCAAGGTGGAAGACCCCAGCCTGATCATCTACGCCGCCGTCCGCGAATACGAGAACAAACTCATCGTAACCAACGGCGACCAGACCGACACCGTGTACAAAGGGCTGAAAGCCGGCAAGGGCTTTTCCGAGAGCCTGACCGTGCGCCGCTTTGAGCCCGATGCGCCCAATTTGACTCCCCGCATCAGCGGTATGCTGACCTTTGCAGACTCCGACTTTACCTACGAAATGAGCATTCTCAAGTCCATCGATGCAGAAGGCTCCGACTGCGCCCGCTACTGCTTCTGCTTCCCTTCCAAAGCCGGTCTCGGCCACTTCATCCACACCTATGTGCATGACGGCAACCCCATCCCCACCTTCCAGGGAGAGCCTGAGCGGGTCGCCATGCAGGACGATATTGACGCTTTCACAAACGAAGTGTGGAATGCACTGGACGAGAACAACAAAATCTCCCTGTATGTGCGCTACACAAATCTGGAAACCGGTGAAGTGACCGCCCGGATGCTGAACAAGAACGCCTAAGAGGTACCAAGATGAACGAATTCGAACTGAAATACGGCTGTAACCCCAATCAGAAACCCGCCGCTATTTACATGGCAGACGGTAGTAACCTGCCTGTGACCATTCTCAATGGCCGCCCCGGTTACATTAACTTTCTGGATGCATTCAACTCCTGGCAACTGGTCAAGGAACTGAAGGAGGCCACCGACTACCCCTGCGCCGCTTCCTTCAAGCATGTGTCCCCCACCTCCGCCGCCATCGGCAAAAAGCTTCCTGCCGACCTCAAGAAGGCCTGTTTTGTAGACGATGTTGCCGGGCTGGACGAGAATCCTCTGGCCTGCGCCTATGCGCGCGCCCGCGGCACCGACAGAATGTGCTCCTTCGGTGACTGGGTTGCCCTGTCCGATGAGTGCGATGCACTGACCGCCTCCCTGATTGCAAGAGAGGTTTCCGACGGTGTCATCGCCCCGGGCTACACCGAGGAAGCTCTGAACATTCTCAAAACCAAGCGCAAGGGTAACTATAATGTGGTTGCCATTGACCCGGACTATGTCCCCGCTGCCGTGGAGACTAAGATGGTCTACGGCGTGACTTTCCGTCAGGGCAGAAATAATTTTGAAATCAACGAAAGCTTGCTTTCTAATCTCGTCACCGAGAACAAAGAGCTGCCACAAGATGCCAAGCTCGACCTGATTGTGGCGCTGATTACCCTGAAATACACCCAGTCTAACTCCGTGTGCTTTGCCTATGACGGTCAAGCCATCGGCGTAGGCGCAGGTCAGCAGTCTCGCATTCACTGCACCCGCCTTGCAGGCTCCAAGGCCGACACCTGGTTCCTGCGCCAGCATCCCAAGACCCTGAGCTTGCCCTTCCGTTCTGACCTTGGTCGCCCCAACCGCGACAATGTGATTGACGGCTACATCAACGGCAACGAAGAGGATGTGTGTGCCGAGGGTATCTGGCAGAACTACTTTACCGAGTGCCCCCGGCGTCTGACCGAGGAAGACAAGAAAGCGTTCCTGTCCTCCCGTCAGAATGTGGCTCTGGGCTCCGATGCTTTCTTCCCCTTTGCCGATAACATCAAGCGCGCTGCTGCCTCCGGTGTCAAGTACATTGCCCAGCCCGGCGGCTCCATCCGTGACGATTTGGTCATCGAAGAGTGCAACAATCGGGGCATTGCCATGGCATTCACCGGCATGCGCCTGTTCCACCACTAATTGAGGTAAAAACATGAAGATTTTAGTTGTAGGCGGCGGCGGACGGGAGCACGCCATCATCAAGAAGCTGCGGCAGAATCCTTCCGTCACCGATATCTTCGCCCTGCCCGGCAACGGCGGCATCGCAGCTGATGCTGTCTGTGTCGGCATCAAGGCTACGGACATCGACGGTATTGTAGCCTTTGCCAAGGACAATGCCATTGACTACGCTGTGGTCGCGCCCGATGACCCTCTGGTTCTGGGCTGTGTGGATAAGTTAAATGCCATCGGCATTCCCTGCTTCGGTCCCGAGGCAAAGGCCGCCATCATCGAGGGCAGCAAAGTTTTCTCCAAGAATCTTATGAAGAAATACGGCATCCCCACCGCTTCTTATGCGGTTTTCGGCAATATGGCGGATGCCCTTACATATCTGGAAACCGCCCCCATTCCTACAGTCATCAAGGCCGACGGTCTGGCTCTGGGCAAGGGTGTTATCATTGCCCAGACCCGGGACGAAGCCAAGGCCGCTGTCAGGAGCATGATGGAAGACCACGCTTTCGGCAAGAGCGGTGACAACATTGTCATTGAGGAATTCCTCACCGGCCCCGAAGTCTCCGTGCTGGCATTCACCGATGGCAAGTGCGTGAAGCCCATGGTCTCCTCCATGGATCACAAGCGCGCAGGTGACGGCGACACCGGTCTCAATACCGGCGGCATGGGCACCATCGCCCCCAACCCCTACTATACCGAGACCGTTGCCAAGCGGTGCATGGAGGAAATATTCCTCCCCACCATGAACGCCATGAATGCCGAGGGCAGAACCTTCCGCGGCTGCCTGTACTTTGGCCTGATGATTACCCCCGCCGGCCCCAAGGTCATTGAGTACAACTGCCGCTTCGGCGACCCCGAGACCCAGGTTGTCCTGCCCCTGCTTCAAAGCGACCTGCTGACCATCATGCGGGCTACTACCAACGGAACCCTTGCCGAAACCGAAGTGAAGTTTGCCGACAAGAACGCTTGCTGTCTGGTTCTGGCATCCGAGGGCTATCCCACTGCCTATGAAAAGGGCTTTGAAATCACCATGACCGAGGAGGCAAAAGCCGCTTCCTTCGTGGCAGGTGCTGCAACCAAGGACGGCAAGCTTGTCACCTCCGGCGGCCGTGTGCTGGGTGTCACCGCAACGGCAAATACGCTGGACGCTGCCGTGAAAGAAGCCTACCGTTTGGGTGAGGGCATTTCCTTTGCAAACAAATACTACCGCCACGATATCGGCGCGAGAGCACTTGCCGCCGGAAAGGAATGAGCGATATGGTATACCGCATTTGTGTAGAAAAAAAGCCCGGTATGTCCCCCGAGGCCGGCAGTGTGCTGGGCAATCTCCGGGAATTTCTGGGTATTAAGGGTTTGGAGGATGTGCGCATCTGGAACCGCTACGATGCTGAAGGACTGAGCCGTGAGCTCTTTGATTACAGCGTAGGTACTGTCTTTTCCGAACCGCAGGTGGACACCACCTGCGAAGCCCCCGATTTCGGCAAGGCTGCTGCCGTCTTTGCCGTGGAGCCTCTGCCCGGTCAGTACGACCAGAGAGCCGACTCCGCCGCACAGTGCATCCAGATGCTCAGTCAGGGTGAGCGCCCCACCATCCGTGCCGCCAAGGTCTATGCTCTGTACGGCAAGGTAACTGCGCAAGAGCTGGAGGCAGTCAAGCACTACCTCATTAACCCCGTGGAGTGCCGGGAAGCAGGGCTTGAAAAGCCCGATTCTCTGACCCTTTCCTATGAGCAGCCCGCAACCGTTGCAACCGTGGACGGTTTCACCGCCATGGACGAGACGGCTCTGGGTGCCCTGCTGGAAAAGCTAGGTCTTGCCATGGATTTGGATGACCTCAAATTCTTACAGGCCTACTTCCGGGACGAAGAGAAGCGCGACCCCACCATCACGGAAATTCGTGTAGTGGACACCTACTGGTCCGACCACTGCCGCCATACCACCTTCTCCACCCATCTGGACGAGATTGACCTGCAGCGCGACGATGTGAAAGCCGCCTACGCGCGCTACTTAAATGCCCGTGTGGAGGTCTACGGCGAAGAAAAGGCTTCCAAGCGTCCCCGAACCCTCATGGACATTGCCACCATCGGCACCAAGGTGCTGAAAAAGCGCGGAATGCTTCCCGAACTGGACGAGAGCGAGGAAATCAACGCCTGCTCCATCCATGTGCCCACTGAGGTAAACGGGCAGGTGCAGGACTGGCTGCTGATGTTCAAGAACGAAACCCACAACCACCCCACCGAGATTGAGCCCTTCGGCGGTGCCGCCACCTGTATCGGTGGCTGTATCCGCGACCCCCTGTCCGGCCGTGCCTATGTCCATCAAGCCATGCGTGTCACCGGCGGCGGTGATCCCCGCAAGTCCATGGCCGAGACCGTTCCGGGCAAGCTGCCCCAGAGAAAAATTGCCCAGACCGCTGCCGCAGGCTACTCCTCCTACGGCAACCAGATTGGCCTGGCTACCGGCCATGTGGCCGAGATGTACCACGAGGGCTACATCGCCAAGCGTTTGGAGTGCGGCGCGGTGGTTGCCGCCGCTCCCGCTGCCAATGTGCGCCGCGAGCGTCCCGAGGCCGGGGATGTTGTCATCCTGCTGGGTGGCCGCACCGGTCGTGACGGTATCGGCGGTGCAACCGGCTCCTCCAAGAGCCACAACCTCCACTCTCTGGAAACCTGCGGTGCAGAAGTCCAGAAGGGCAATGCACCCGAAGAGCGCAAGCTCCTGCGCCTGTTCCGCAATGCCGAAGCTACCTTGATGATTAAGCGCTGCAACGACTTTGGCGCTGGCGGTGTTTCCGTTGCCATTGGTGAGTTGGCCGATGGTCTGGATATTCAGCTTGATAAGGTGCCCAAGAAGTATGAAGGCCTTGACGGCACAGAGCTGGCCATCTCCGAATCTCAGGAACGTATGGCTGTTGTCGTTGCCGCAAAGGATGTTGAGCGTTTCCTGGAAATCGCAGACAGCGAAAACCTCGAAGCCACCGTGGTTGCCGAAGTCAAGGAAGAACCTCGTCTTCGTATGTTCTGGAAGGGCGCAACCATTGTGGATATTGACCGCAGCTTCCTGAACTCCAACGGTGCAGAAAAGCATATTCGTGTCCATGTGGAAGCCCCCGAAGCCTTTGATAAAACGGTGGAAGGCAGCTTTGAAGAGAACCTGATGGCAACCGCCACCGATCTCAACACCTGCTCCAAGCGCGGTCTTTCCGAACGCTTTGACTCCACCATCGGTGCTGGTACCCTGCTCATGCCCTTTGGCGGCAAATACCAGCAGACCCCCATCCAGGCCATGGTGCATAAGGTCAGCTTAGAGCACGGTCATACCGATACCTGCTCGCTCATGTCCTGGGGCTACAACCCGATCCTCACCGAAAAGAGCCCCTATCACGGTGCCTATCTCGCCGTTGTGGAATCCGCTGCCCGCCTGATTGCCACCGGTGCAGCCTATGAAGATGTTTACCTGACCTTCCAGGAATATTTCCACAAGGTCGCACAGGACGAAACCCGTTGGGGTCAGCCTGTTGCCGCTCTGCTCGGTGCCTTTGATGCACAGAAAAACCTGAAAATTGCAGCCATCGGCGGTAAGGACTCCATGTCCGGCACCTTTGAAACGCTTGATGTGCCGCCTACACTCGTTTCCTTCGCTGTTACCACCGAGAAGCAGCAGAATATTATCTCCAATGAATTTAAGGCCGCCGGTCATTCCATCTGCCTGCTGATGCCGGACTATGATGAAAACGGTCTGCCAGAAACCAAATCCCTTCTTTCCGTATTCAACCGTGTCACCGAGCTGATGCGCAGCGGCAAGGTGCTTGCTGCCTATACCCCCGGCATGGGCGGCATCGCAGAAGCCGTAATGAAGATGTCCTTTGGCAATGGCCTCGGCGTGAAATTCTCCGAAAAGGTCTCCATGCAGACGCTGTTCGGCTATGCCTATGGTGGATTTGTACTGGAAATGGCTCCCGGCGAACAGGTTGGCCAGCTCATCGGTCGTACCACTGCGGAGCATACCTTTATCTATGGCAAAGCCTCTGTCTCCACTGAGGCACTCCAGTCCGCATATGAGGACACATTAGAATCCATCTATCCGTGCAACATTGCGCCTGCCGCAGTTCCTGTACAGACCGTTTCCAGTGCCTGCGCGGCTTACCCCTCCCCTGCAATCAAGACTGCAAAGCCGCAGATTCTGATTCCCGTCTTCCCCGGCACCAACTGTGAATATGACTCTGCCCGTGCGGTAGAGGATGCCGGTGCACAGGCGAAAATCTATGTCATCCGCAACCGCAGTGCAGAGGATATTTCCCGCAGTGTTGAGGAATTCTCCGGTCTCATCAAGCAGTCTCAGGTCATCTTCCTCCCCGGTGGCTTCTCCGGCGGCGACGAACCCGATGGCTCCGGCAAGTTTATCACGGCTTTCTTCCGCAGTGCAAGCGTGAAAGAGGAAGTCACTGCCCTTCTTGAGCGCAGAGACGGCCTGATGCTCGGTATCTGCAACGGCTTCCAGGCACTTATTAAGCTTGGTCTGGTTCCCTATGGCAAGATCATGGATACCGATGCATCCTTCCCCACCCTGACCTTCAATACCATCAGCCGCCACCAGTCCCGGATCGTCCGTACCCGTATCGCCTCCAACCGTTCTCCGTGGCTTGCCAACACCAATGTGGGTGACATCTACAATGTTCCCATTTCTCACGGTGAGGGCAGATTCCTTGCTGATGAGCAGCTGGTGCTCCAGCTTGCACAGCGTGGACAGATTGCCACCCAGTATGTCGATCTCAACGGTCAGGCAACTGCCGATATTCATTACAATCCCAACGGCTCTATTTTCGCCATTGAAGGCATTACCAGTCCCGATGGCCGTGTTCTTGGTAAAATGGGTCATACGGAACGCTGGAACGAAGGTCTTTATAAGAACGTGCCCGGTGATTACAATCCCCGCATGTTTGAATCTGCTGTTAAGTATTTTAAGTGAGGTTCGGTATTATGGCTTATTTCTATCCTGATGCTTCGCATACTTTTAACGAATATCTTCTGGTTCCCGGCTTCTCCTCCAGTGAGTGCATTCCTTCTTCTGTGAACCTGAATACCCCGCTGGTTCGGTATCGTGCCGGTGAGACACCTGCCATCACCATGCGGATTCCCATGGTTTCTGCCATCATGCAGTCCGTTTCCGGCGAAAAGCTGGCCATTGCTCTGGCACGTGAGGGCGGTGTCAGCTTCATCTACGGTTCCCAGAGTATTGAGCAGGAGGCAGAAATGGTTGCCTCTGTTAAGCGCTACAAGGCCGGTTTTGTCCGCAGCAACTCCAATATCAGCCCGGATAAAACGCTTGCCGATATCCTTGCCCTGAAAGCCCAGACCGGTCACTCTACGGTCGCTGTTACCGATGACGGAACAGCCAGCGGTAAGCTCCTCGGCATTGTCACCGGCAGAGATTACCGTGTCAGCCGTATGTCTCCGGATGAAAAGGTTTCCACCTTTATGACCCCGCTTGATCAGCTCATCACTGCACCTGAGGGCACCACCCTGAAGGTTGCCAATGATATTATCTGGGTGCACAAGCTGAACTCCCTCCCCATCGTGGATAACGAAGGCCGTCTTTGCTACTTTGTTTTCCGCAAGGACTATGACCAGCATAAGCAGAATCCCTATGAGCTGCTTGACAGCGAAAAGCGCTATGTTGTCGGTGCAGGTATCAATACCCGTGACTATGAAAAGCGTGTTCCCGCCCTCCTGGCTGCCGGTGCAGATGTACTTTGCATTGACTCCTCCGAAGGCTTCTCCGAATGGCAGCAGCGCACCATTGCCTGGATTCGCAGCAACTATGGCGACAGCGTCAAGGTCGGCGCCGGCAATGTGGTCGATGCTGACGGCTTCCGCTTCTTAGCAGAATGCGGCGCAGACTTTATTAAGGTCGGCATTGGCGGCGGCTCCATCTGCATCACCAGAGAGACCAAGGGCATTGGCCGCGGTCAGGCTACAGCACTGATTGATGTATGCAAGTCCAGAGACGAATATTTTGCCGAAACCGGCATTTATGTCCCGGTCTGCTCTGATGGCGGCATTGTTCATGACCATCATATCACGCTGGCTCTTGCCATGGGCGCAGATTTTGTCATGCTGGGTCGTTACTTTGCCCGGTTCGATGAAAGCCCTTCCATGAAGGTGAATGTGGGCGGCACGCTCATGAAGGAATACTGGGGCGAAGGCTCCAACCGTGCAAGAAACTGGCAGCGCTACGATCTGGGCGGTGCAGGCAAGCTCTCCTTCGAAGAAGGTGTAGACTGCTTCGTTCCCTATGCCGGTAAGCTTTCCGACAACGTGCAGCAGACACTTGCAAAGGTTCGTTCCACCATGTGCAACTGCGGTGCACTCACCATCCCTGAGCTTCAGAAGAAGGCAAAACTGACGCTTGTCTCCTCCGTCTCCATTGTCGAAGGCGGTGCGCATGACGTTACATTGCGTCCCTCCTCCTCAGAGGTTTGATACATTGGTCCCCCCGTCAAAGCTGGCGGGGGGATTCCTTTATCTGAATGGTATCATTTTGGACGGTAACAGTGTATGCCTGCGCATCTGCTGTCGAAAGCAAATGTTCAGCAAGGGGTACTTCAATCTTTTGCTGCAATAGCTGACGAATGGCACGAGCACCTCCGGCTTTTGCACATTGGGAAGCTAAGAAGGCACAAACCTCTTCATCCCATGTCAGGGTGATTCCTCTTTGCAGTGCCCGGTTTTGCAGCTTTGCCAATTCAAGACCGGAAATTTCCTCCAATGCAGCCCTGTCAAGTGGAGAAAAGACAGCAATTGCATCCAATCTGCCTAAAAATTCCGGAGAAAAATGTGTTTTCAGCTTTTCCATGATGCGCTCCCGCTCTCCTCCGGGGGCAAAGCCCAAAGAGACCTTTCCCTGCTCCTCTCCGCCGAGATTGGCTGTCATGAGAATGAGCGTATTGGTAAAATCCACGCGCCTGCCGGTGCTATCTGTCAGGATACCATCATCCATGATTTGAAGCAGTATCCCGGCAATCTCGGGATGTGCCTTATCCAGCTCATCAAAAAGCACCAGACTATAGGGGTTTCGCCGTACCTTTTCTGTCAGCGTTCCGCCTGCCTCATGGCCTACATAGCCCGGAGGCGCTCCAAGAAGCCGGGAAACGGTATGTTTTTCTGTATATTCTGTCATATCCAGTCGGATCATGTTCGTCGTACTGCCATAAATTTCTTTGGCCAATGCCTTACACAGAAGCGTTTTTCCAACCCCGGTAGGGCCGGTGAGAAGGATGGCGGCGGTTGGACGATTCTGCCCCGCAAGGCCGGTTCTTCCACGGCGTACCGCCTGTGCCACAAGGGAAACCGCATCCTTCTGCCCCGCTACGGTGGCTGTAAGTGCGGCCTCCAAATTCCGAAGTCCTTCGCGTTCCCCATCGTTCAGCTCACATACCGGGATCCCTGTTCTTTGGCTGAGTGCATAGGCAACGTCATTGCTTGTAATGCACACGCCGTTTTCCTTTTCCTGCTTGTCATAGAGCACACGAAGCTGGGTCTGCAAGGAAAGCGCTTTCTCAAAATCCTCCTGAGAAATCGCTGCCCGCAATGCCTCATCCATGGAACGCTGCTCGGCAAGCATTCCCTGCTCCCGCTTTTTCCCAAGGCATAGGATTCCATGGGAAGCGCCTTCATCCAATAGATCCAGCGCCTTATCCGGAAAATAGTAATCACATAGATACCGCTTAGAAAGACGGATAGCAGCATCCACCGCTTCATCGGAAATGCGTATCCCATGATGGCGCTCCAAGCCCGGGCGCAGTGCTCTGAGAATCTGTCCGGTCTCTTCCTCTGAGGGTTCCCCTACAGAGATTTTTCGGAATCTTCGTTCCAGAGCACCATCCTTTTCAATATATTTTCGGTATTCCTCCGGGGTTGTCGCCCCTATCATTTGAATTTCACTGCGGCTCAGGGCAGGCTTGAGAATGTTGGCTGCATCAATGGCCCCCTCCGCTGCACCTGCACCCACCAGCATATGCATTTCATCTACAAAAACGATGATATTTCCGGCTCTTTTGATTTCACTGAGGATATCCCGCATACGCTCCTCAAATTCGCCCCGGTACTTGGTGCCGGCAACCATAAGAGAGGTATCGAGAGAAAACAGTTTCTTGTCCACCAACTGCGGCGGCACATTGCCAGAGGCCATTCTTTGTGCCAAACCCTCTACAATGGCGGTCTTTCCTACACCGGGATCACCCACAAGTGCCGGATTGTTTTTATGCTTACGACATAAAACCTCAATCAACGTATCAATCTGCGCATTTCTGCCAATGACAACGCTCCCGGTCTGCTCCAGCATATTGACACCAAATTGCTCCAGTAATCTCATAGCTCCTCCTGTCTTTTCCGGCTCGCTTTTTTGATGGATGGTTGTATCAAGATCAACACTGCAAATGCCGCAGCTCGTCAGCAGGAGAGCAGCTGTGGTGCTGCAGCGCTCTGTGATGGCCCATAGAAGGCGCTCGGGGGAAATAAGCTCCTCCTCCGACAAATTCTCTGCCGCATAGCAGATGACCTCCTGTGCACCCTGAGAGAGCCCCTGCGGCAGCCTGACACCTCCGTCTCCCCTGCCCCGAATGCGCTCTAGAAGAGCTGCCAATCGGGTAAATGTCACCGCTTTTTTTGCCAGAAGCTGTCCCGCCGGTCGCTGGGCATCGGTGCTGATCGCCAAAAGGATATGCTCACTGCCTACAAAGCTATGCCCGAATTGCCGCGCTAAAAATCCTGCCTTTTGCAGCGTCAATTCCCCTGCCCGGTCAAACCACACCTCTGCCATGAAATCTCCCCCGTTTCTGAGAGCATTCTATCCCGCCGCTTCCAGATTTAAACCCGCCCAAAATATTTCACAAAATTTTGGTTCACTGAAAAACTTTGTGTGAACCCTCAATGGCTAGTGACAAAAAGTGGAACCTCGCGCATAATAGTGTTACATCTTGGAGGATGAATAACACAATCATGGGGGATTCCACATATGTACTATACCACAGACTTCATTCAAAATGCAAGTGCAGATTTTGAAAGGATGCTGGTCATTCCGTCTGCACTGACAGACTTTGTGAACAGCGGCACAAGTGTGGAAACTACCCATAGCGGGAGAGAAGCCCTTTGCTTTCATGGTGATGTATTCTTTTCGCCTGATGAATACTACTGCCCCGATTGCGGA
>JAZRVX010000186.1:0-11972 GCA_045599455.1 Faecousia sp.
GCATCAATGGTCTTGGTGTCCGAGAGAATCAAAAGTGTTGCGGCAGAGCCCAGCACCGCAGGCTTTTCGTTGCACAGCTTTTCCAAGGCACTTCCCAAATCCGTGCCCCGGCCATACAGACCGGAGGTACGGACGAAGTCCCGGAAGGTGTCCATATTGGCAAGCTGAAAGGCATCAATCTTTACCATGTCTTCGGAGAAGAGATAGACCTCGCTGCTTTCGCTGACCTGATTCAGGCTCTGGATAAAGCGCAGGGCAAATTCCGAAAACTGCACCATGGAGCCGGATACATCGCACAGCATGACAAGTTTTTTCCGCCGCGCGTGCTTGCGGCGAAATTGGAGTCTGTAGAAGCTGCCCCCGGTTTCCAGCCCCTTGCGGATGGTTTTACGGAAGTTTAATTTGCCGCTGTGGGACTGCCCGCGGCGCTTGGCGGATAATTCTCCGTTAATCCGGCGGGCAACCGACTGGATAATGGAAATAGCCTTGGGAATCTCGAGATTCTTGAATTCTCCGATGGAGCGGTAGAGAATGCCGATTTCCGGGTCGGATTCCTCGCAGCCCACCCCTGCATTCTCCATGAGCATCTGCTGCTCCATGATGGTGCGGGCGAAGACGGAGTGGATAAACTCGGTATACAGCTCCGGGTTGCGCTCAAGGTTTCCCTTGTATCTGTCCATGAATTTGCGCAGCTTCTCCCGGGCTTCCTCTGCCATGGTGGCATAGGTCTCCCGCTGGGCATCGCTGAGCTTCACGCTTTCGCCCATGGAGTCCAAGTCCTCCTGTGCCGCTTTCCGATGCTTGGCATCCTCGGCTTCCTGCTCGGCTTGCCTGCGGGCGCGTTCAATCATTTCTTCCTCGGTGATGAAGAAATTCTCAAAAATCTCGTCAAAGCGAAGCTGCTGCTCCCGGCTCTTGGCAAAGACCGTGCGCAGGGCGGTTTTGACCTGCTCCCGATTCTCCAGTCCCAGTGTAATCAGAAGTGTGGCCGCATCCTCGGTCTCCTTGGGACTGACGGGAAGCTCGGAAGCGCGCAGAATCCGGGAAAAATCCGACAGCTTCTTTAAGTAAATGCTTGTATCATCCATGGCTGTGATGGTGATGGCCGCACTCGCCGCCGCAGGTGCATTCGTGGGTCGGAAGGTCTTTAGAAAGCTCCTGCTCCATTACTTCAAAGTCCTCGTTGTTTTTCAGCACAAAGCCCGCCGTGGTGCGGATGGCCTCGGGAGTCAGCTCCCGGATGGACAGTGCCTCCAGTGCCGCCGCCCAGTCCAGAGTCTCCGCAATGGAGGGCTTTTTCAGGATGGCATCGCTGGCGCGAAGCTTGGCCACGGCCACAGCAACCTGGGAGGCCAGCTTGTCATCCACATGGGGAAGCTTCTTTCGCAGGATTGCCAGTTCCTTGTCCACATCGGGGTAGTCGATGTGCAGATAGGCGCATCTTCTGCGCAGTGCCTCCGAAAGAGGCCGGGCGCGGTTGGAGGTCAGCACCACAAAGGGCACACTTTTCGCCTTGATGGTTCCGACTTCGGGGACGGTCACCTGCATCTCGGACAGCAGCTCCAGCAGAAATGCTTCAAATTCCTCGTCGGCCTTGTCAATCTCGTCGATGAGCAGCACCACAGGCTTCTCGGAGCGGATGGATTGCAGCAGAGGGCGCTCCAGAAGATAGTCGTCACCAAACAGGGACTTTGTCAGGCTGTCCTTATCCTCGGCATTCATGTTCACCTGAATGGACAGCAGCTGTTTCTGGTAGTTCCACTCGTAGAGTGCCTTGCTCTCGTCCAGACCTTCGTAGCATTGCAGACGCACCAAATCTCTGTCCAGTGCGTTTGCCATGACCTTGGCAACCTCGGTCTTGCCCACGCCGGCAGCACCCTCAATGAGCAGGGGTCTGCCCAGTGTCATGGCAACGAAGAGCACCGTTGCCATGGTTTCATCATATACATAGTTGTTTTCGTCCATTTTGGACTTCAGTTCTTCCGGTGTCATAGGTTCCTCCCAATGGGATATTGGATATAATTATATCAAATAAAACGGAATATGGAAGTGGGAATTTTCACATCCGGGTAATTGCCGCCGTGTCATAGCTGATTTTTGAAATTTTGTAAAAAAATTCTTCACATTTCTGCCCCTTGGCGCTATAATGGAATATCGAGAAAAAGAAGGAGGTACTTTTCGTGAAAAAGTTCTTTTCCAGCCTGCCTGCCAAGCTTTTAGTCGGCATTGTTGCAGGTATTTTACTGGGCTTTGTTCTGCCCGCAAGTGTCATGCAGGTGGTTGTGACTCTCAAGTATATCATGGGTCAGCTCATCACCTTCTGTGTTCCCTTAATTATCATCGGCTTCATTGCCCCCTCCATCACCCGCCTGGGTTCCAATGCTTCCCGGATGCTGGTGGTAGCCATCATCCTGGCCTATGCGTCCTCCGTTCTGGCAGCGCTTGGCTCCATGGCCGCGGGCTATGGCATCATTCCCCATTTCAGCATTTCCACAAACCCCGAGGGTCTTCGTGAGCTTCCCAAGGTGGTCTTCGAGCTGAATATCCCCCAGATTATGCCCGTCATGTCCGCACTGGTGCTGAGTGTCCTGCTGGGTCTTGCCGCCGTGTGGACGAAGGCCGAGGTCACCACGAAGTTCTTGGAGGAGTTCCAGAATATCGTGCTGTCCGTTGTCAAGGTCGTGGTCATTCCCGTCCTGCCCTTCTTCATCGCCACCACTTTCTGCTGCCTGAGCTGGGAGGGTTCCATTACCCGTCAGCTTCCCACCTTCCTGTGGGCAATCCTGATTGTCATGCTGGGTCACTACATCTGGATGGCAGTCCTCTACGGCGTTGCAGGTGCTTACTCCAAGCGCAATCCCTTGGAGGTTGTCAAGCACTACGGCCCCGCTTACCTGACCGCTGTGGGCACCATGTCCTCTGCCGCAACGCTGGCAGTTGCCCTGACCTGTGCGAATAAGAGCGAGGTTCTGCGCAAGGATATGGTTTCCTTCGGCATCCCGCTGTTTGCCAATATCCACCTGTGCGGTTCCGTGCTGACGGAGGTCTTCTTCGTAATGACCATTTCCAAGATGCTTTACGGCCAGCTGCCCGCGGTGGGCACCATGGTGCTGTTCTGCGCACTGCTGGGCATCTTCGCCATCGGCGCTCCCGGTGTGCCCGGCGGCACGGTCATGGCTTCCCTTGGCCTGATTACCGGTGTCCTCGGCTTTGACGGTGACGGCACCGCCCTGATGCTGGCAATCTTCGCATTGCAGGACAGCTTCGGCACTGCCTGCAATGTCACCGGCGACGGCGCACTGACCCTGATGCTCACGGGCTACGCCGAAAAGCACGGCATGAAAGAGTAAACTTACAAACCGCCGGGATATCCCGGCGGTTTTATATATGGAAGATTGTACCCTTTCGTTAAGTAAGGAAGTGTTGATTAGTTGGTCATTCCGAGACCAGTGACCGATGTCACTGGTCGTGGGAATCCGTTCTCTAAAGTCTGCATGATAGCGCACATTCGTCCTGATTTGCAATATTTGGGAGTGCGGATTGCCACGGCATTCTACCGAATGCCTCGCAATGACCCTTTATTTTCGCGATTACTGAATGCGAAAGAACCCTATCCACAAGGAGAATCCCATGGTCAGAACCATTGTAAAAGATATGTTCTTCCTGCGGCAGAAAAGCGAGCCGGCAACGAAAGCCGACCTGCCCGTTGCCCGGGATTTGCTGGACACGCTGAAATATAACCATGCCGGGTGTGTGGGGCTTGCCGCCAATATGATTGGTGTGAAGAAGCGCATCATTGCGGTGTCTCTGGGCTTTATGGATGTAGCTATGCTCAACCCTGTGATTACGGCGAAAAGCGGCGCATACGATACCGAGGAGGGCTGCCTCAGCCTCCCCGGGGTGCGTCCGTGCAGGCGCTACCGAAAAATCACCGTGGAATACTATGATATGAATTTCACAAAGTGCGTGCAGAATTTTGAGGGCTTCCCCGCCCAGATTATTCAGCATGAGATTGACCACTGCGAAGGAATCCTGATATGAGACTTTTTATCGATGCCGATGCCTGCCCGGTGGTGGATTTGGCAATCAAAGCCTGTCGGGAGCGGAATGTGCCGGTTTTCCTCCTGTGCGATACCGCCCATGAGCTTCATCGGGACGGCGCTGAGACCCTGACCTTTGACAAGGGGGCGGACAGTGTGGATTTTGCCCTTGTGAATCGGGTTTCCCCCGGGGACTTGGTGCTGACGCAGGACTACGGTCTGGCTGCCATGTGTCTAGGGCGGCACTGCCGGGTGCTGAATCAGAATGGGCTGGAATATACGAATGACAATATTGAAGCCCTGCTCTTTACCCGCCATGAAAATAAAAAGCTCCTGCGCGCAGGTAAGCATCCCAAAGGTCAGCCCAAGCGCACCAAGGCTCAGGACGAAGCATTCCTTGCCGCCATTTACCGAATTTTGTCGGAATAAAAACCGATTCCCCGGGAAAGCTTCTTGTGGGGGTGGTTATATGCACAAGAAAGAGATACCGCACGCACAGACTGCATCCTTTCGCTTAGAGCCGGACAAGCAGATTTGCCCCATCTATGATGCCGGCGGAATCCGCACCTTTCCGCTGGCACCGAGATGGAAAATGGGCTTTCAGGTTCTGGATGACTTTGTGCAGGAGCATATCCAGTGACCCCAATCCCGCCGAGAATCGGCGGGATTTTTGCGCGATGATGCTTGCTTGTGTGAGTAGTTGTCAGTAGGAATAATGCAGAAATAGAGTATATTACTGCGATACGAACCGGACGAAAAAAGGGCTCCCCTTGGAAAGGGAAGCCGGCAAAAATCTATGATTTTTGACTGAGGGGATTGAAAGCCCATTCATTTGAGTACTCAAAACAATCGACTTTTCAACCCCCTCCGTCACGGCTTACGCCGTGCCACCTCCCCCTTCCAGCGGGAGGCTTTGGCCTGTGCGTATCACAATTATAGTCCTCTTATTCTCCCTTACATCCGCAGATACAAAAAACAAGCGCACAGCGAATGCTGTGCGCTTTATAATCATTTTCAGGCTTCGGGCTGGGTCTTGTCCTCGGGGATGTAGTCCATATCGTTTTCCAGATAAGCCGGATGGATGGACAGAGGGCTGTCCTCCTTCTCGGGGAAAGTGGCAAGCAGTGCCAGATGACGGCGGTACATATCCATAAGCTCTGCTTTGAAGGAGGTAGCATCCATCAGAATGCGGTCATATTCCCGCTGAAGCTCATTTTTGCGGTTCTCCGCCTCGGAAATCAGAGCGGCGGCCTCGGCCTGTGCCTTGCGGGTGACTTCCTCGCCGGCTTTCTTCTTGGCATTCAAATCTTCCTGCGCCTGATTGCGAATCTTATCAAAGGAGCGAATGAGCTCGTTTCTGCGACCCTCGGCCTCTGCCATAACGGTGGCGGCACGGCGCTGGGCGGCCTCGGTGACCTCGTCACCCTGACGGCGCTTGGCATCCAGCTCTTCCTGTGCCTGTGCACGAATCTGCTCTGCCATTTGGTTGGCCTCGTCGATGACCATTTTGCTCATGCGCTGTGCGTTCAGCAGAGCCTCCTGAATGGTGGCAGAGTCCACATCACCGGAGCTTTCCTTGAGCTGCTGATAAGCTTTCTGGAGCTTACCGACCTTGTCATCGAACATATCCAACTGCTTACTCAAGTCATTGGCCGTGCGGCTCAGAACCTGATTGCGGGCGGACAGTGCTTTGTTTTCGCTGGCGGCACCGGCAAGGCGGGAGTTGAGCTGGTCAAGCTGCTCCTTGAGCTGCTGAAGCTGCTTGTCCTTGGCCTCCTGACGGGCGTTCATCCGTTCAAGCTGCTCCTGTACATCCATCAGATAATCCTCAACATCGGACTTGTTGTAGCCACCGAGGAAAGAACCGCGGAAATTAGGGCGGGGAAAATCCATACTGTGTACCTCCTGCTGTGATTATTTCAGAATGTTTTGCAGACCGGACTTAGTGACCTCGGCCCACTTGTATTGCTCCATATACTCACCGTTGTAGGCACGGATGCCATCGGGAATCTCGGCAAGGAAATTGTAGTAGTCGCAGGTGATTTTACTGCGCTCAATCTGGTAGGCGTTTCGGCTCTTGATGAGCACATCGGCCTGATCGATCTTTTTCAGAGTCCGGCCGATATCGCTGATGAGGGTACGGCAGTAGCCCTGCATACTGGCATCGGCATCGGAGTCCCACAGCACGCTGCACAGCTCCGAGATGGTCACGGCAGAGCCTCTGCGGTCGATGAGGTAGGCAAAGAGTTCCTTGCTCTTGGTGCGCTCAAAGCGCAGGGGCTGACCCGCCCAGAAGATTTCAAAATTGCCGAAGCACTGCACCTCCAGCTGTCCTACCACGCGGGGCGCATTTGTGGGATTGCGCAGGGTGTCCAGCTCTGTGCGGACAGCATCCAGCGTCACGGGCTTGAGTATGTAGCCGCTGGCGCGCAGGGAGAAGGCCTCGGCGGCGTACTGGGAGTAGGCAGTGCAGAAGATGATGTTCACATGGGGCTGCAAAAGCTTGAGCTTCTTGGCCACATCCATGCCATTGGCTCCGAAGAGCTGGATGTCCAGAAATGCCACATCAAATTTGTTTCGGCGGGCAAAGGACAGCAGTTCATCGGGCTGATTGAAGCCCTGAAGCTCGGCACCGGGTGCGGCAGTGCGGATGCACTTCATGAGCATATTCAACTGTAAAATCTCATCATCAAGCGCAACAATGGTCATAACCGGACTCCATCTGTGTGTATACCCCGGGGCGGAGCGAAATCTTATTTGCCAGTTTATCACAAAAATGGAAAAAATGCAACCGATTACGGAAAACCCGATGTCTTAACTTTGTATTACATTTCGCAGAAAAATTCGATTTCTTCCCCCACAGGGCCGGTGCAGAATGCGATTCTGGCGGGGAAGGGGACTTCGGAGGGGATGACAATATCCTTGGGCTCCGTGGTAATGGGGAAGCCTGCCTCGCGCACGGCATCCACGCAGCCATCCACATCCGATACCGCCAGCGCAAAGTGGCGGATGGTGCCCTGAGGGAGGACATCCTGTGCATCGTTGAAAATCTCCATCAGGCCGCTGCCGGTGTCCAGCATGGTTCCGGTTGCCCAGCTGCGCTTTATGGGCATACCCAGCGTTTCGTGGTAGAAGCAAATGGCGCTTTCGTACTGCTCTGCGCCTGCGCATTTGAGCGCGATGTGGTGAATGCCGTGAATCAGTGCCATAATGATTATCCTTTCTTCGGCGCGGGGAGCGCGCTCCATACGGTGTCTAAAAGCTTTTGTAAATATTCCCGGTCGTCAACCTCTTCCATGAGAAGCATGGGCTTTGCACCCGGGTAAGGGATTTCCATCTGCGGATTTTCGGCCATTTGCAGGGCAGGCAGAACGGGCTTTATGAGAAGCCGGTCATCATAGATGCCGCCGATGATTTTTCCTTGGCAGTAGAGGATGAATTCGCCCATCATGGTTCGGGCTGTGACCGCGCCGCCGAACTGCTCCAGAATATAGTCACAAAACTGTCTGCTCGATGCCACAGTGTATCCTCCTATTTCCGCAGATAATCCCGAAAATCAAAACGGGTTTCCAGCCGTGTGCTGATTGCGCCGATGAGCCGTCCGTTTACCAGCGCGCACAGTACCGTCCCCAGCTTCACACCCTCAAAATGTCCGAAGCCAAAGAAGAGGAAGGAGAGCAGTATGGACACGCCGCAGCTGATGCAGTCGTATGCGGTCTTGACGGTGCTGATGGGAAGACCTTTATCCTCGGAAATTTCTTTCACCAGCAGTTCGTAGGCCTCGGGGGTGATGTAGGTATGGAAGAACAGCGCCACACCCACGGAGCCGAGAAGCAGTCCTGCAATGAAGAATACACACCGCCCGGCAAGACCCAAATCGGGGATGAACTTCACAACCCAAATCCAGCCGTCCAGCACTACACCGTAGAATACAGCGGTAGCGAAGGAGCCCAAGTAGGAGAGCTTAAACCGCCGCAGAATCACCCCAATGAGCACCAGCAGCACCGCCTGCAGGCAGTATTCCGCCATGCCGAAGGTGAAGAAGGGGAGTGCCCTGCCGATTTTCAGGTGCAGGATATAGGCGGGGGCAACCACCATGGACATACCGAAGTCCGCCCGCTCCATGAGCGCGGTACCCAGCGCCAGAATGAGGACGCCCAGTACATAGGAAATCTCTGTGTAAAAAGTTTTTTTGCCGTTCATATCATAGCCTCCGAATGTAATTTGCGCCGTTTGATACAGAAACGACAAAAGATGTGCCGGGTTATAAGATGGTCTTTGCGTACTGCTTTATTTCCTCGGTGTTCTCGTGCTTGGTGCACAGAGAGAGGTAGCTCACCATGGGATTGCACAGAAGGCGGTCAAGTTTTTTAATCCTCTTTTCGTAGGACAGGGGTGCCATGTGCGTTACCACGATGTGGACATTCTTGGGGAATTGATTGCGATACTTGGCAAGCAGTCCCTTGCCGATGGAGCAGGGGGTTTCCACCCATGTGGGCATACCGACGATGACACAGCGGTATTCGCACAAAGGGCGTTGGGTTACAATGTCGAGGGGGGCTTTAAGTTTTGCAGCGGTAAAGCAGCTGCGGATGTAGCCCGTAATTCCGCTGCGGTCAATCCCATCGGTATAGCGCACCAATTCCGCATCCAGCTCAGATGCGAGAATTTCCATTGCTTTTTCGGTCAGCCCCGTCCGAGAGTAGTAAAGACAGAGAATATCTTTCATGGTGTACCTCCTGTGCGTTAATCTATCAGGCCCCAAGCCCGGTATAGCTGCGCAATATAGCCCACGACTTCAATACTGCGGCTTACGGGAAGCACGGGACTTTCCGTAAGACCTCGGGCGATACATTCTTGAATATGTCTGCACTCATACACAAATTCATTGCCGCTGTCGTGAAATTCCGGCGTTTCGCCGTTATTTAAGATTACTTTCACATCATGGCTTCGCCAGAAGTGGTCGATTTCGATTCGCCCAAGGGTGCCGTTGATGGTGGTGATATTGTCGCAGTCTCCGCTCATCAAAATCGTGGAGGACACTAAGATATCGCCCAGACGGTAGGTAAAATGGCAGTCAAGGTCACTGTGTTCGCTCCTTGTGTATACTCCCTGTAAATCTTCCGCGTGGCCGCCGAAAAGGTACAGAAGATACTGATACGCATACTCGCAGGAGCCAATGTATGCCCCGCCCCCTTGGGTAATATCCAGCATCCAGTGCCCGGCGGGAAAAGGCGCTTTCGTTCCCTGACGGGTGGCAATGTAGTTGACCCTGCCGATTTTCGGAAGATTTTCCTTTATAAAATCCGTGGAGGGGACGAAAAGATTCTTCACGCCCTCCATGAGAAAACAGCCCTTTTTCTTGGCGGTTTTCTGCAAATCCCGAGCCTGCCCCTGTGTCAATGTAAAGGGCTTTTCCAGCACCACATGCTTGCCGGCCTCCAGCGCCGCCTTGGCACAGGCGTAGTGCTGATGGTTGATTACCGGAACATACACAATATCCACATCGGGGTGACTGTAGATGGTTTCGTAATTGTCGTAGTATTCGGGTATTCCCAGCTTCTGCGCCATATCCCGGGCTTTGCCCAGATTGCGGGAAGCAATGGCGACAACCTCATCCCCTGCAAGGCGCACACCTTCTGCAAATCGGGGGACGATGGAGGCGGTGGATACGATTCCGTAGCGATACATGGGATTCCTCCTTATGGGGCTTTACAGTACCATTATCAGCGTGCCCGCACCGATGAGCAAGCAGCCAATAAAGGATTTGACGGTGAATTTTTCGTGCAGGAATACAAAGGCCAGCGCCAGTGTAAACACCACCGACAGCTTGTCGATGGGCACAACCTTGGAAGCCTCACCGATTTGCAGTGCCCGATAGTAGCACAGCCAGGATGCACCCGTTGCCAACCCCGAGAGAATCAGAAACAGCCAGCTTTTTCGGCTGATGTCGCCAATGCAGCCCTGAGAGTTGGTGAGGAACACCATGCCCCATGCCATCACCACCACAACCATGGTGCGGATGGCGGTTGCCAGATTGGAGTTGACCCCATCAATGCCGATTTTCGCCAGAATGGAGGTCAGAGCGGCAAAAATTGCCGAACCCAGCGCGAGAATCATCCACATTTTGATACTCCTTTAGGCTTTGCTTACCTTGTAGCCCATGACCACGGCCCAGATGTACATACAGGTCTTGGGCAGCATCAGCATACCCACCATGGGGTGCACATCCGCCCACAGCACCACGGGAAGATAGAACGCAAAGCTCAGGGTGATTGCCAGCCACATAAAGCGGTAGGCAGCATCGGACCGCTTCTTACAGAACAGCACCACCATGATAAGCCCTATGATGACGAAGGGAATATTGCGGTAAATGCCCCAGATGACGGGGGATGCACCCGTCCAGTCGTTCTGGGGAAGCAGGCACAGACCGATGCGAAGAAGACTCAGTACAATCATGGTGGTTTTGAGTGCCTTATTTTCATAGCCGTAGCGCAGGCAGTAGACGAAGTACATGATGAGATAGAAGACTGTCATGGTGACGGAGGTAATCAGGGTGCCGATGCCCATGGCGGCGTGGTAGTCGCCCGTGGGATTCACGGCGGCTAAGACTCTGGGCACTAAGTGAAAGGCGTCACCGCCCACCAGTACAAGGCACATAATGCCGAAAAGCAGAATTTCGCGGCTTTCCTTTTTCTTCCCGTTGGTCACGGTTTTACTGCCCAGAATTACGACGGTAATCATATAAAATACGCAAAAAATTGCTTCCATCATTTTTCCCATGGTTCATTTCTCCTTTGTGCGGCTTGGGAAGCGGCGCTTGCGCGCCGCCCCCTTTTTGCATGTTTCGTTTAGAATAGTTGCCCCGGCAGCACTTTCTTCTCCTTGGGCGGGAAGGCCGTATCAAAGCGTTCCACATCCGCGTCATCCACATAGTAGACCTCGGGAGTGTGGTAGATGCCGGTGATGCCGTCTAAGTAACCGGGAATCAATTCCCGGCACAGAAAGAAGGAATCGTCTTCTCCTTCGGGCAGACCGTGATAGCGAAGACCGAATTCCCGAGCATAGCGGAAGCCGCTTTTTCCGTAGAAGTCGATATTGCCTTCAAATGCCACAGCGCCGAAGCCTGTCTCCCGGGCTTTTTCCAGACAGTAGTCCAAGAGCTTCTTGCCGTAGCCCCGGCGCTTGTATTCCGGAGCGATGCAGATGGGACCCATGGTGAGGATGGGAATGCTTCTGCCGTCGTCGGTTTGAATTTCGGTCTTTACGAAGACATTCTGACCGAGAAGAACGCCGCCTGCTTCCATGACGAAGTCTAGCTCCTTTATGAATGCGGGGTCATCCCGGAGTAGATGGAGCACAAAGTGCTCACTGCATCCCGGGCGGTAGACATTCCAGAAAGCCTCCCGGACGAGGTTTTCAGTGGCGGTATAGTCGCTTGCCTGTTCTAAACGAATGGTATAGTCATTTGTATTCATTATTTTTCCTCCTGAAAATTGTTGACTGCAACTGCCGATGGCGGGAGGTTTGTGGATTGCATACAAACCTCCCGGTTATGCCGCAATCTCCAATGCACGATTTCTTTTCAAAAAGCATGCTCCTGAAAAATAAAGTCCTGCGCCCGCAGGCTCAGGCTGCTGCCATTATAGTATATTTTTCCTCCAAAGGGAATAGGAAAGCGAAAAATTGCGGGTGAAAATCCTGCTGTCATTGTCTGTGCGCAATACAGAATAAGAGGGCTATTACAGCGTTGGAACCTGTAGGGGCGACAGATATTGTACAGTGTAGTAACATAGTCCACAAGAGTGTAATGACATCCTCCACAGAATTACAGTAAAATAAAGGCATCAAAAGACATGTAAAAAGGAGTATAACAAGATGCCGTGGGAGAGTAGAACTGTGGAAGATCAAAGAAAAGAATTTGCGGAAGCG
>JAZRVX010000187.1:0-2905 GCA_045599455.1 Faecousia sp.
GGTTGGGCCATTCGGGCAGTAAAAGGAGGTCAGGCACAAGCCTGACCTCCTCACAAGTTTTCTTTACTTGCACATTTCTCTGGCAACTTCCGCAATGTGGGTGTCGCACAGGCCGAAGAGCTTCATAAGCTCATTTGCAGGGCCAGAGTAGCCGAACACATCCTCCACACCGATGCGCTTCATAGGCGTGGGGAGCTTCTCACTCAAGCAGGCAGCAACCGCCTCGCCCAGGCCGCCCACGATGGAGTGCTCCTCGCAGGTGATGACCTTGCCGCATTCCCGAGCGGCAGTCAGGACGATTTCCTCATCCAAGGGCTTGATGGTGCACATGGAGATGACCCGGGCGTGAATACCCTCGGCGGCCAGCATATCGGCTGCCTTCATGGCCTCATAGACCATGGTGCCGGTGGCAATGATGGCAATGTCGCTGCCCTCGCAGACCACGGTGCCCTTGCCGATTTCAAACTTGTAGTCGGCACTGCGCTCGATGACGGGCACAGCACTGCGGCCGAAGCGGATGTAGACAGGCCCCTGATAGGCATAGGCAGCCTTCACGGCCTCGCAGGCCTCGGTATAGTCGGCAGGGTTCATAACCACCATGCCGGGGATGGTGCGCATGAGCGCCAAGTCCTCACAGCACTGATGGCTGGCACCGTCCTCACCCACGGAGATGCCGCCGTGGGAGGCGCATACCTTCACATTCAGGTGGGGATAACCGATGGAGTTGCGAATTTGCTCGAAAGCACGGCCTGCCGCAAACATGGCAAAGCTGGAAATAAACGGGGTCAGACCCATGGAGGCCGCACCCGCTGCCACGGAGGCCATGTTTCCCTCGGCAATGCCGCAGTTGAAATGGCACTCGGGCTTGACCTTCTTCACGGCACCGGACTTGGTGGAGCCTGCAAGGTCGGCATCGAACACAATAATGTCATCGTGAATGGCGGCCAGTTCCTTCAGGGTGTCGCCGTAGCCTTCACGGGTTGCAATCTTCTTTACATCTGCCATCTTACTGTGCCTCCAGTTCTGCAAGGGTAGCCTTGAGCTCATTCATGGCGATTTCGTACTCGGCATCATTGGTGGCCTTGCCGTGCCAGCCGGCGTTATTCTCCATGAAAGAAACGCCCTTACCCTTGGTGGTCTTCATAACGATGGCAAAGGGCTTGCCGGAGCCAATATTGGCAGAAGCCTTCGCAAAAGCGGCCTCAATCTCGTCAAAGTCCTGACCGTTAATCTCCACGGCATTGCAGTTAAAGGCGGCCAGCTTGTCCATGATGGGATAGGGACTCATGACATCCTTGATGGGGCCGTCAATCTGCAGGCCGTTGTTATCGATAATCACGCAAAGGTTATCCAGATGATAGTGGCCTGCAAACATCAGAGCCTCCCAGACCTGACCTTCCTCAATCTCGCCGTCACCGAGAAGGGTGTAGACGCGGCAGGTCTTGCCCAAATATTTAGCGGATAAAGCCATACCGCAGGCGGCGGAAATGCCCTGACCCAGGGAGCCGGTGGACATATCCACACCGGGGACGGTGTTCATATTGGGGTGACCCTGCAGGTAGGAGCCGACATGGCGAAGGGTCTTGATATCCTCAAAGGGGAAGAAGCCGCGCAGAGCCAGCGCAGAGTAAAGCCCCGGAGCGGTGTGACCCTTGGACAGCACGAAGCGGTCACGGTCTTCCCACTTGGGATTTGCGGGGTCAACATTCAGTTCCTTATTATACAGATAGGTGAACATCTCAGCAGCGGACAGACTGCCGCCCGGGTGTCCGGATTTGGCATGGTATGTGCCCTCGATAATGCCCATGCGAACCTTGGTCGCAAAGATTTGAAGTGCTTTTTTCTCGGTACTGGTCACAGATGATCCTCCCATTTATTTATAAAGCCAATGGCATCCCGCCATACAAACGCACACGAACCACGGCTATTATATCCCACAAAATGACCGATTGCAACCGCAAGTCGCCAAATGGAGGCTATAAGATTTTTGGATTTGAGTGGCAAGTTTTAGTGATTTTGCCAGAATTGAAGCAAAATGCCCACAATTCAGTTTCCTTTTATCGATAAACGCAAATCGAATGGAGATTCTTGCATTTATTTCCCGCTTCTGCTATGATAAGTAAAAAAGATAAACGGAGGCTATCTATGGCTATTGTTGCTCCTTCCATTCTGTCGGCGGATTTCGGAAACCTTGCCCGGGATTTACAAACCATCCGCGATTCCGGCTGTCCCTGGGCTCATGTGGATGTGATGGACGGAATGTTCGTGCCCAATATCTCCCTCGGCATTCCGGTGCTGGAGGGCATCCGCAAGGCAACCGACCTTACCCTCGATGTACATCTGATGATTGAAAAGCCCATCCGCTATGTGGAAGCTTTCGCCAAGGCCGGTGCCGACTACATCACCATCCATCTGGAAGCGGACAGCAGCGAGAATAACCATGCCTGTCTCAAGAAAATTCACGAGCTGGGTCTGAAGGCGGGCATCGTGATTAAGCCCGGCACCCCCGCACAGGCACTGGATGAATATTTGCAAGAGGTGGACATGGTGCTGGTGATGACCGTGGAGCCGGGCTTCGGCGGTCAGAAGTTCATGGCAGACATGATGCCGAAGCTTGTCTATCTGAAAGAGAAGCTGGCACAGGTCAATCCCCGGTGCCTAATCGAAGTGGACGGTGGTGTGGATGCCGTCACAGCGCCCGTGTGTAAAGAAAATGGTGCCAATGTGCTGGTGTCCGGCTCGGCATTTTTCAAGTCAAGCGATAAGGAAGCCTTTGTGAAGGCACTTTCTGAATGAGATACTCCCCGATGGAGGACATTATTTGTTTTCCATCGGGGATATTGCATTTTGGGGATGATGGGCAAGCAATTAAAGGGGCCTTAACTGAGTAACGAACCGGGTGAAC
>JAZRVX010000188.1:0-2049 GCA_045599455.1 Faecousia sp.
CGGCCCCAGTTCAGATCGGGGTCTGCAACCCGACCCCGTGAAGTCGGATTTGCTAGTAACGGCGTATCAGCTACGACGCCGTGAATGCGTTCCCGGGCCTTGTACACACCGCCCGTCACATCATGAAAGCCGTCTGCACCCGAAGCCGGGCGTTTGTCCGTCTAAGGTGTGGGTGGTGATTGGGATGAAGTCGTAACAAGGTAACCGTTGGGGAACCAGCGGTTGGATCACCTCCTTTCTAAGGAGCAGCCGCCTTCGGGCGGCGAAGTTGAAACCCACGCAGGCTTCCAGCAGGGTGTTCCGTTTCCCTTCCGATACAATCTGGGCTACCCGAGAGGGGGTATAACTCAGTTGGTAGAGTGGCTGCTTTGCAAGCAGCATGTCGCCGGTTCGAATCCGACTACCTCCACCAGTTTCGGGCTTGTAGCTCAGTTGGTTAGAGCGCGTCCCTGATAAGGACGAGGTCACAAGTTCGACTCTTGTCAGGCCCACCAGCCGTTCAGCATCATTTGATTCGATCTTTGAAAACCGGGAGTTTGTAGCTAAAGAGAATTGCAACGTAACGAGAGCGAGAAGTTTCTTGCTAAGCGTATACGGGCGCACGATGGATGCCTTGGCATCACGAGGCGAAGAAGGACGCGGCAGACTGCGATAAGCCACGGGGAGCCGTCAACAGGCTTTGATCCGTGGATTTCCGAATGGGGAAACCCGGCATCCTTAGCCGGATGCCACCGCCGGACGAATCCATAGTCCGGAGGGAGCGAGACCGGGGGAAGTGAAACATCTCAGTACCCCGAGGAGAAGAAATCAACAGAGACTGCGCGAGTAGTGGCGAGCGAAAGCGCACCAGGCCAAACCGGAAGGCTTGCCTTCCGGGGTTGCGGGACCGGGACGTGGTACTTGGTCGGCTAGGCGAACGATCTGGAAGGATCGGCCGCAGCGGGTGACAGCCCCGTAGCCGAAAGCCCCACCAGGACCTACCGGGATCCCAATTAGGACGGGACACGTGAAACCCCGTCCGAATCCGGGGAGACCACTCTCCAAGCCTAAGTACTCCGTGATGACCGATAGTGGACCAGTACCGTGAGGGAAAGGCGAAAAGAACCCCTGCTAGGGGAGTGAAAGAGACCTGAAATCGTGCGTCCACAAGCTATGGGAGCGTCGTTCGCGACGCGACCGTTTGCCTTTTGCATAATGAGTCCGCGAGTCAATCCGCCAGGCGAGGCTAACCGGAAGGGGAGCCGAAGCGAAAGCGAGTCCGAACAGGGCGCCTGAGTCTGCCGGATTGGACCCGAAGCCCATGCGAGCTATCCTTGGACAGCGTGAAGCCCCCCTAACCGGGGGTGGAGGCGCGAATCTGTGACCGTTGAAAAGGTCTAGAATGAGCTGAGGATGGGAGCGAAAGACTTATCAAGCTGGGTAATAGCTGGTTCTCTCCGAAATGCCTTTAGGGGCAGCGTCATGGAATGCAGCCTCTGGATGTAGAGCACTGATCGATCTAGGGTCCCTACCGGGATGCCGAAGTCCGTCAAACTCCGAAGGCCAGAGGCGCCACCGTGGCAGTGAGACAGTGGGGGCTAAGCTTCATTGTCGAAAGGGAAACAGCCCTTGACCGCCGAATAAGGTCCCAAATCGATGTTAAGTCACTAAGGCAGTGAGGTCTCTCAGACAGGTAGGATGTTGGCTTAGAGGCAGCCATCATTTAAACAGTGCGTAACAGCTGACTACTCGAGAGACCCCGCGCCGAAAATGATCGGGAGTAAACGCATGACCGAATTCGCGGGCCGCACCTCGGGTGCGACGGTAGGAGAGCGTAGTGCGACGGGCTGAAGCCGTGCGGGAAACCGGCGGTGGACTTCGCACTAGCGATTATGCGGACATGAGTAACGAAAAACCTGGTGAGAATCCAGGTCGCCGGAATCCCAAGGCTTCCCGGGGCAGGTTCGTCCGCCCGGGGTCAGTCGGGACCTAAGACGAGGCCGAAAGGCGTAGTCGATGGACAGCAGGCCAACATTCCTGCACATCCGGGGGTTTAAGCGGAGCTTGGAG
>JAZRVX010000189.1:0-1703 GCA_045599455.1 Faecousia sp.
GTACCGTCATCGGACATAGCCATCGGGAGAGCAGTCGGGACAACGACATTCAACTTGGTCGGGGTGACATCACCGCCATCTCCGCCTTCGCCACCTCCGATACCGTTGTTGGTGGTAGTAAGGCTGACGGGAGTCGTGCCGGAGCCGCCGGAGGTGTCGATCTCAGCGGCGAAGGCAGTCACACCCATGCAGAGGCAAAGGGAAAGCGCGAGGACGAGAGAAAGAATCTTCTTCATGGCAAATTCTCCTTTTCAAAAGATAATGATTGGTTGGTTTACGCCGCAGTGTCCCACTCAATGACGAACACGACGTTGGCGATATTCGCATTGGTCACGGGAGCGGACAGCGGAGTGACGATAGCGTTGTACTGGACAGAAACGGAATTGCCGGAAGCATTGCCGACGCCGGACAGATAGCAGCCGGTGACAGGCTTCGTGATGAGTTTCTGACTGGATGCGTCAGCGGAGGTAGTTTTGACCTGAGAGCCATTGCCGAGGGTCAGCGCAAAGCCGAACTTGTTGGCATCGACCTTTTCGTTGGCGAGAGTGGACTTGTCGCCGAAAGCGGTCAGCTTCCAGCCGTTTGCGGCATTGATAGTGACGGACTTCACGCGAACCGGGCCGTAAGAGTTGTTGATGATCTTGCAGTCGGTGGCGGTAGTAACATCACCGTTTTGTGCCATTGCCATCGGAAAAGCGGTCGGGACGGTAACGCTCATCGCAGTCGCAGCAGGATCGCCGCCGATGGTGCCGTCAGAAGTGGAAGACAGGCTGACCGGAGTGGAGCCGGTGCCGCCATTGGTGTTGACCTCTGCGGCAAAGGCGGTCACACCCATACAGAGGCAGAGAGAAAGCGCGAGGACGAGGGAAAGAATCTTCTTCATAGCAGAATCTCCTTTTGAAAAATATAGATTTGGATTATTCAAGTACCGTTACGGTGATGACCGCACCGGCACAGCCGAGATATTCGCCCGTTTCGGGACTCACGTTGTAAAAGAGTGCGGTGCAGTCGTAAGTACCAGCGGGAAGCGGGGCCGCGAGCTTTGCGGTCTCGATTTTGCTTCCGACCGGAATTGCACCGGACTTGTAGATCGTTTCGTTATTATCATTGCGGACGATCTCAACGACCTGGGGATAGTTGTTCACGCCCTCATTGACGATCATGACGTTGCCTGCGGAAGTGCCGTCCGAGAAGGTAGGCGTAGTGTTCATGCTGATGTTAATCATGCCTTCCTCAACCTTTTCATTGAGAGAATCCACGATCTTATCCACATCGGCTTCGTCCCAGCCTCCGACCACAGCGCCGGAATCATATACGATACCGGGGTTCTGCGTATCGGTTGTGTCAGTTTCCTTGTTCAGCGGGGAGCCATCGCAACTGCGGAGCAGAAGAACGATGACGGCGATCACAACCAGCACGGCAATCGTAATCAGAGCGCCGCGATAGGGGTTCTTGCGGGAATTGGTGTTGTTGGACATTGATTTTTTCCTCCTGTATAGTTCCGCAGAAGCGGATTGGTGTCGTGTTTCGGGCAATAAAAAATGCCGCACTAAGGCGGCACACCCGACAGATGGGGATGATAGATCATTCAGCGTTCCTCTCCGAGAGCGGATTTATCCTTTGCGGGAAACGGTTTTGTGGGTTCCATGGGAATCGCCATGATGCGGCTTCCAAGCTTCAGAAAGCTTTCCGGCTGGTGGAAT
>JAZRVX010000190.1:0-1280 GCA_045599455.1 Faecousia sp.
CCGCAGGACGAGTGGATGATCTTTGAAAACACCCACGAGCCCATCATCGACCGCGAGACCTGGGAGCTGGCGCAGAAGCTGCGGAAAACGCCGAAGCGCATCGACACTATTGGTATTGCCAACCCATTCACCGGGCTTCTCTACTGTGCCGACTGCGGCGAAAAGATGTATAACCACCGTTCCAGAGGCAATGCGGAAAAAGGCAATTATCCGACAGACTTCTTCGATTGTTCCTCTTATACGCTGGCACATCAGCGGCATACACACGCCTGCAGTGGCCATTATATCACGACGAAGAATCTGCGCACGCTTGTTCTGAACACGATTCGCACAGTCAGCACCTATGCCGTCTCCGATCAAGAGGCGTTTCTGGAAAAAGTGCGTTCTGCCTCTCAAATACGGCAGAAAGAAGCTGCAAAGGACGCAAAGCGAAAGCTGAACAAAGACCGCAAACGCATTGCCGAGCTGGACGCCATCATTAAGAAGCTCTACGAATCCTTTGCCGTGGGACGTATCTCTGAGGAACGCTTTGACGGTCTGCTGAAAGACTATGAGGACGAACAAAAAACGCTGACAGCATCCGTTGCCGAAACAGAAACACAGGTAGCTGCTTATACGGAGGATACTGCCCGTGCCGAGCAGTTCCTTTCGCTGGCAAAGAAGTACACAGATTTTTCGGAGCTGGCTACGCAGATGATCAACGAGTTCATTGAGAAGATCATCGTCCACGCTCCGGAAAAGGTGGACGGAGACCGGGTGCAAGAGATCGAGATCTATCTGAACTTCATCGGACGGTTCGAACTTCCCGCACCGGAACTAACGCCGGAGGAAGAAAAACGGCAGGCACAGCTCAAAAGGCATCGTATCCGAAGCCGTGAACGATACCGCCAGATTCAAGACGGGCTTATCATCCCCGGTGAGCCGTTTAAGAAAACCTGTGTCTGCTGCGGCAAGGAATTTGAAGCAAAGCGTTCCAATGCCATGTATTGCAGTCCTTCCTGTCAACAGAAATACTACCGCCGGCAGGCAGCGAAGGAACGGAGCCGGGAATGTGTCTGCGGCTACTGCGGCAAAACCTTTACCACAGCAAGGTGGAATGCCAGGTATTGCAGTGAGGAATGCGGCTATAAGGCGCAGAACAAGAGGCAGGGTGAACGGAAAGCGGCGGAAAGAAAGCAGAAAACCATCATTGATGAAAGCGGGGTGACAGTAGACAGTGGAAAGTGATAACAGTATTTGGGAGCAGATGAATCAGGAACAACTGAAGGAAGATTACCGTT
>JAZRVX010000191.1:0-1335 GCA_045599455.1 Faecousia sp.
CCATCGTCAGTGAGGAAGTCTTCGAGCTCACCCAGCTGGAACTGGAGCGCCGCAGACAGTTCGGCAACCGTTACAGCGGCAAGGGACTTTTCGCCAGCCGGATCGTTTGCGCCGAGTGCGGCTGCTTTTACGGAAGAAAGGCCTGGCACTCCAACGACCCCTACCGCACGCTCATATGGCGCTGCAACCAAAAATACGCCGCGGACCGCTGTTCCACGCCCCATATCCGGGAAGACGCCGTTAAGGACGGTTTCATGGAAGTGCTTCAGCGCATGATCGCGGACAAGGACACGGTGCTGGCAGAATGTCAGACCATTTTGGACGCCGTCCTGTCCACGGCTGAATTGGACAGGCAGACCGATAAACTGCAGGATCAGACGGTTGGCCTGCTTCAGAGAATGCGGGAGCTGGTCACTCAAAACGCTCAGGAATCCATGGATCAGGAAGCGTATCAAAAGCAATACGACGAACTGGTCGCGCGGCATGGAAAGCTGACCGGAAAAATCAGCGCCCTCCAGCAGGAAAAAGACAGCAAGGAACGCAGGGCGCGTAAAATAAAACTGTTCATGAACAGACTCGTCGCGCAGGAAGCGTGTCTGGACTTCGATCCCACGCTCTTCACCATAATGGTCGATAAAGTGATCGTCTCGGGCACAAAACAGGAGCCCACGCTGACCTTTGTTCTGCAGGACGGGTCTGAACATATTGTTTCGGAGGCACGGTAATTTGCCGCGCCTCCGGCTTTTTTATATTTTTGGCAAACTGTTTATCCACTCTCTTGACATTAACCTAAATTGGTGTTATTCTATTTTATATCCAATTTGGGTTAATTTGGAGGATGCGTTGTGGCCAAGACCAATGATTATCAATTTGTGCCGTATGAATTCCCCACAAGCCGGGACGGCAAATATATCTGTCTGCTTGACGACGGACAGATCCTGCGCTCGCGAAGGGAGCAGTTGGGGCTTTCCGTAAAGCAGGTGGCTGAAATGGCAGGTCTTCAGTTCAGCCAGTACCAGAGGCTGGAATCGGGCGACCGCGTCTTTTCCGGCTGTTCCATGCGGGTCGGTCTTTCGATCTGCTCCGTTCTTCTTCTCGACCCTTATGATTTCTTCTGCATCGACGTCGAACAGCCCGATCCGGCGACCATGAAGCCGCACGAACCCTTTGACGCGGATATTCCCGAAATCCCGAAGAAGGTCGGCAGAAAACCCATACGCCGGGACATCATGACCATTTATGTGAACCATCCTCATTTCTCTCTCATGCTGCCCCGCGACGTGCTGATTGCGTTGGGGAAACCCGAGTACATCCAAATGCGGTGGAAGGTTTCCG
>JAZRVX010000192.1:0-19164 GCA_045599455.1 Faecousia sp.
CACCTCCGGGAACAGCAGCTTCCGTGTCTGCTCTTGCTTACTGCTGCCGATGGCTTTGCGCCTGTCCTCACAGTCAATCCGCACTGGGGTACACATTTCCAGAATCCGACTGTAAATTCGGGCATGGGCAACATCTGTAGGGTTCCGAAGCTGGGCTGTTGTCAGATTCGTGGTTACGATGAGAGGAAGATTGGCTTTGTACCGTTCATCAATGACAGCATATACCTGTTCCAAAGCATAATCCGTATTCCGCTCAATACCCAAATCGTCGATAATGAGAAGATCGTACTTTTTGAATGATTCGATATACGCATACCGTTCTTCCGAATAGAGCGTTCCCATGCGGTTCAGCACTTTGGAGAAGTTGGTCATCAGCACCGGGATTCCCTGATCCAGCAGAGCATTGGCAATGCAGGCAGCCAGAAAGGACTTTCCACTGCCAACGCCGCCCCAAAACAAAAGGCCAAGGTTATTCTCCTTGACCGTTGCCCAGTTATTCACATACCGCTTGCCCATTTGGATGTGACGAGAATCTTCCGCAGAGGAAAACCGCCAATCCATGAGGTGCGGGTCTTGAATGCCGTTACCCCGCAGCTCTGCAATCGCCATCATTTTTTGAATCTCATAATAATCATCACACACGCTTTCACCTCCGTTACAAACTATCGTCGCCATGGTAGGCATACATACTTTGAGAATATCCGTCACGCCTTGCCCAACTGCGGATTGTTGCCAGATGATTTCCGTATGCCTTACCGGTGGAAGCCATATACTCAGAGAGCCTTTCAATGCGGTCTTGATAATCACGGGGGTATTCCTGCTGCAAGGCGTAAAGATCACCCTTTGAAAGAAAAACATTTCTGTACTTACCAAAAGCGGTTGGGAAATCCCTATCCCTTCCGTTATTGATATAATCAGTATTTGATATTTCTTTCTTTGTTAGTTCTTTACTTATTCCTGACAGGGTTTCCGATGTCGGGAGAACGGTAGTCGGCAATTCCGCAGTCGGATTATCCGCAGTCGAGTTTTCGTACTCCGGTGGTTTTTGAGGTATTTCTGTAATGAAATACACAATGTCCTTCATCCTCCCGGATGAATCCCGGTGCTGGTGCCGCACCAGATACCCAGCTGCTTCCAGTTCCCGCAGCCCTGACATCACGCTGGCTCTGCTTTCTTTTGAAATGGCTGCAATACCGTTCACCGAGTAATGCCAACTATCCGGCAAACTGAGGAACATGGACAGCAATCCCTTTGCTTTGAACGACAGGCTCTTATCCCTGAGATGATAGTTGCTCATTGTGGTGTAGTTGGCGTTCCTGTTAACTCGAAATACAGGCATCGTTCATATCCTCAAAATGCCGAACCGCTATTATGCGGCAGAGAGCATCAGCTGCACCTTACGCTCAAAATACGCTTTTCCGTTGGGCGTGATGAGAGTATAGGTTCCGATCTGGCCTCGCCCGTAATAGAAGTCACGAACGATAAACAAGCCGCTGTTCTTGGGCTTTGCATAGGGGAGCAGGTTGCCAGCAGGTGCACGGTAAAGGAAACCGTGTTTTACCAAATAAGCGGTGAACGCCTTTTCAGGAACTCCCAGCTCTTTTGCTGTGGTGCGAATGTTGGTGGAGTCACCGGGAGTGATGAAAGAATCGAAATAATCGACCTTCGGTTTCGCCGTAGCTAATGCACTTTCCAACCGCTTTCGTTCCTGCCGTTCACTGAGCATCTGTTCAGCCAGCTTGTAGATCAGGTCAGGCTCCTTCTTAACCTGTTCAAGAAGGCTGTCTGTAAGGTAAGCCCCGTGTTTGCGGATGCAGGGTAGAACTTCGTCGAATACCCAGTGTTCAAACTTCACAGCAGAGGGCAGTTTGCTGTGAACAATCAGGCGGTAAACATCGCCTTCTGAAATAAACGACATTTCAATAAGTTTCTCCGTTGCCTGGGGATGAGGTGCGTCGCGTTTCACGACGCACCTACAGTGGCGGCTAATCGCTGAGCGAGTATTGTGATAGCCTAACGATTTTGCTACATCGACTCCGCAGAAATAGAAGTTCCCATTTTCCTCAAGGATGCGGACTTCGCCAAATTCGGCATTTCTGAAGGTTTCAATTCCTACTGCTTTTGTTTCTTCCATGTGTTCCTTTCTTGCCGGGAAAAACCGTGCCCGGCCACTGAAATAGAAAAAGGGTGACTTTGCTTTCTTGTAAGAAAACAAAATCACCCTATGTCCAGCAATAAGCTCTACGAGCCACTATGAGGGATTTTATGGTTTAACCATCAAATGATACACCCAAGATATATATCTGCCTTTGTAAGCCTTCTGGCTTGGTGTCAAATGATGCTTAGCACCACTGTAGTCGGTACACAGCTCTCGGCGGCTTTTTCATCAATCTTGGAAGTCGTAGTCATGAGATATTTCGACTTGGAAATTTGTTGGCACATGGTCTTTCCTCATATCGAAGTATTTTGGTAAGCCCAGATGAGATAATAGATTCCTCCATCCACTGACGTTGTTGTACTTAGCTATCGTCATCCAACCTCTTACCCCAGAACAACGCTCTGCATTAAATTGCTCCGGACTTCTGGGCTTGATGATGTAATACTCCTTGATAAATAGCTCGGTCTGACGTTTTTTCATTGCGCTTAAATCAGGCTTCGCAACAGGGAAATTCTCATCTAACCATGTTTGTGCTGTTGTACCATAAATCGTATTAATAGCTGTAAGCGGTGGAAGCCCCGGTTTCTTGAAGTCAGATGCCCTTGGCGGTTTGCCATGGTCTTCAACATACTGTTGGACTGCATCACGGATCGCTTCATCATTCCAATGAACCAAAGGAAGAGCATTAATTAACTTGGATAATGTTTCTACCGCATCTTCATTGCCGGGGGTGCTGCTTAATGCTTCGATAGCTTTATGTAGGGCCTGTTTTCTTGTCATTGCAAAAACTCCTTCCGGAATTTCTACATTAGATAGTCATTGGCACACCGTAGGTGGAGAATTTCACAAGCTTGTCCGGGTCAAAATTTTCGATTGCCTTGATGAGACCGATGCAGCCAACCTGAAATAAATCATCGGGGCATTCTCCCCGCTTATCAAACCTGCCGATGACGGACAGAACCAGACGGAGATTCCCTTCGATAAGCTTATCCCGGGCTGACCTGTCTCCATCGTGGGCACGGCGCAAAAGGGTTTGGGTTTCCTGCCGGGACAGTACGCTGAGCTTTGCGGTATTCACACCGC
The DNA here is from genome assembly GCA_045599455.1 of Faecousia sp. Lineage (GTDB taxonomy): Bacteria > Bacillota > Clostridia > Oscillospirales > Oscillospiraceae > Faecousia. Next base: position 3,242 of record JAZRVX010000192.1, read on the forward strand.
TGATATCTACTTTACCCTGCATGGTGTTCCTCCACAATATCGTTTCTGTTAGTATTTCCCTATATTTGCAGTTCATACCCGGCATACATAAGGGACAAAATATCCCTGCGGAAAGGAAAGCTGTGCAAAGTTCGTGGAAAAGTCACAAAATTTTTGTAATACAAAAAGTATGAAAAACAATTTGTAACAGATTGAAAACTATTTTTCTGAACTTTTTTCGGGAGAATTTACAATAATTTGCGGAAAGAATAAATTCGGGAATGTGACAGGAAATGTATGCCTGCGGCGGATGCTGTGCCTGCTTATCGGCGGAGAAAATGCGGTGGAAATTCGATGGGCAAGAGAAGAAATCCTGTTGATAACTTTAAGTTTTCCACAGTATCCACAGGTTTTTCCACAGGGCGCTGCACCGTGGACATTCTATTGACATAAAACTCGGAAAGTTTACATAACCGAGAAACCGGAAGAGTGGGAAAAACCGATTTTTTGCAATTCGTATATTTTGCCCATTGCAGAAATTATGACAGAAAATAACACTTGACAGTTATCACGATTACGAATCCCTGAAAAACTTCCGTGCTGCGGTGTTTTCTCAGGCTCGGGTGCGGGATGGGAAATCGGGAAAACTCCTGCCGGTAAGTGCTTTTTCCTCCCTGTAGGGAAGAGAGAAAAAAATTGAAAAAAGGGGTTGATTTTGAAAGACAAAGCCGTTATAATATGCATCTGTATGAATCATGCGTGACAGGAGGTGTAATCCATGCCCAACATTAAGTCTTCCAAGAAGGACGTCATTTCTTCCAAAGTTGCTTACGAGAAGAACAAGGCCGACAAGTCTGCACTGAAGACCCAGCTGAAGAAGTTCGAGGCTGCTCTGGTTTCCGGTGACAAGGCTGTTGCTGAGGCTGCCTACAAGGCTGCTGTTCAGTCCGTTGACAAGGCTGTTACCAAGGGTCTTCTGCACAAGAACAACGCTGCCCGCAAGAAGAGCAGCATGACCCTGAAGCTGAACAAGCTGGCTTGATTTCTCTGAAAATATCTCCTTCCGAAATGGGACTGTTTAGAGTCCTCGGAAGGAGTTTTTTCATTTTTACGGCAATTTATATACCCCCTTTCATAATCCGCGTATTTGCATTATAATAGAGAAAACGAAAAGAAGGTGAGAAGATGGCAAAGCTCTCAGATTCCATTACCATGCTCAAGGGGGTGGGCAAGGCAAAAGCCGCATATCTGGAAAACTTGAATATCTACACCTTGGGCGACCTGATTTGCCACTTCCCCCGGGACTATGAGGACAGGACGAAGATTGTGCCCATTTCCAAACTGCAGGTGGATGAGCCTGCCTGCTTTAAGGCCATGGTCATGCGCACGCCCACCACGGCGCACATCCGCAAGGGCCTGGATTTGACCCGGGTGGTGGTGGCCGATGCCTCCGGGCGGCTGACTCTGACCTTCTTCAATTCCAAATTTGCCTGCGAGCATTTGCAGTACGGCAGGGAATTTATTTTCTACGGAAGCCTGAACGGCGACTTTAACGGCTACGGTATGACGAACCCCGTCTTTGAGGCGGTGGATGCTCCGCCGGTCACCACCCGGCGGGTCATGCCCATTTATCCCCTGACTGCGGGAATCAACAATGCAAGCCTTGTTCGCCTGATTCAGCAGGCCATGGCGGTGTGCGATACCCCGGAGGAAATCCTGCCGGAATCCGTGCGGGAGGAATTTGATATTCTGCCCGCCGAGGACGCCTACCGTATTATCCATTTTCCCGAGACCATGGAGCAGGCGGAGCGTGCCCGCCGCAGAATGGCGTTTGAGGAGTTTTTCGTCTTCTATGCAGGGCTGTGCCTGATGCGTGCTGCCCGGGAGGCAAAGCAAACCGCGTCGTACTCCGATACGGATTTGACGGACTTTTACGGGGTGCTGCCATTTCGGCTGACGCACGCCCAGCTTGGTGCAATCGATGATGTTTTGCATGACCTGTCCTCCGGAAAACCTATGAACCGGCTGGTGCAGGGCGATGTGGGCAGCGGCAAGACCATGGTGGCGGCGGCAAGTGCATTTTGCGCCTGGCGCAACGGAGCGCAGACGGCGCTGATGGCACCTACGGAGATTCTGGCGCAGCAGCATTATGAATCCCTCGGGCGGCTTTTTGCGCCCATGGGGATGCATGTGGTGCTCCTGACCGGATCCATGAGCGTGGGGGAGAAGCGAGCTGCCAGACAGGCAATCGCGGACGGCTCTGCAAATCTGATTGTGGGTACCCATGCCCTGATTTCCGAGAGCACCGAATTTTCCAATCTGGGTCTTGTGATTACGGATGAGCAGCATCGCTTCGGCGTTGGGCAGAGAAGCAAACTGTCAGCCAAGGGGGATGCGGTGCATCTTCTGGTCATGTCGGCAACGCCCATCCCCAGAACGCTGGCACTGCTGATGTACGGGGACTTGGATGTGTCCGTGGTGGGGGAGCTTCCGCCGGGCAGAGAGCCTGTAGATACTTTCCTGGTAGGGGAGAGCTACCGCGCCAGAATCAACGCGTTCATCCGTAAGCAGGCCGCTGAAGGCCATCAGAGCTTTGTGGTGTGCCCTGCGGTGGAAGAAAATGAAGAGCTGGGTGTCAAGGCGGCGACGGCATGGGCGGAAACCCTGCAAAAGACGGTGTTTCCCGACTTGAAGATAGCCCTCCTGCACGGCCAGATGAAGGGTGCGGAAAAGGAAGCGGCCATGGAAGCCTTTGCCCGCGGGGAAGCCGATGTGATGGTGGCAACCACGGTCATTGAGGTCGGTGTGGATGTGCCCAATGCCACTCTGATGGTGATTGAGGATGCCGACCGCTTCGGGCTTTCCCAGCTTCATCAGCTTCGCGGACGCGTTGGCCGGGGCGGCAATAAGAGCTACTGCATCCTGACCTCCCACAATAAAAACGCCCAGACCTTGCAGCGGCTCAAGGCACTGTGCGCCACCAATGACGGTTTCAAGATTGCAGAGGAGGACTTGCGTCTGCGCGGCCCCGGTGACTTCTTCGGTTCCCGCCAGTCGGGAATGCCCGTCATGCGCACCGGAAATCTCGCCCCCGATATGCAGACCCTCTCCGATGCACAGCGGGCATCTGCCAAGTGGATTGACAACCACGGAAGCGATGACAGCGCCGAGTCGAAAGCCCTGCGCGCACGGGTGGCGGAGCTTTTCAGCCGTGCCGACGGCACGATGAATTAAATCACTTTTCCGACACAAAAAGGAGGTTTTCAGCTCTCCTTTTTGTGTGGAATTGAAAAAATAAAAAAGTGGTTGATAAAGGGTTCAAAATGATGTAAAATAATACAATCGAGAAACTGTAAAAATTCAAATCAAACGATTTTTGCTTTGGAGGAATTCAATATGAAAAAACCCATTGTTCTGGTTGTTATGGATGGTGTCGGAAAGGGTGACGGCGGCAGCGGTGATGCCGTAAAGGTCGCAAAGACCCCTACCTTGGACATGCTCCTTTCCACCTGCCCCAATACCTATATCAAGGCACATGGCACTGCCGTGGGTCTGCCCAGCGATGATGATATGGGCAACTCCGAGGTCGGCCACAACGCTCTGGGCTGCGGTCAGGTTTACTCTCAGGGTGCCAAGCTGGTCGGCGAGTCCATTTCCAGCGGTGCTCTGTACCAGTCCGAAACTTGGAAGGATTTGGTTGACAATGCCAAGGCCGGTCATGCAATGCATTTCCTGGGTCTGCTGTCCGATGGCAATGTCCACTCCAACATCGCCCACCTGATTGCTCTGCTCCGTCAGGCACATGCCGAGGGTGTTAAGAAGGCTTACTGCCACATTCTGCTGGACGGCCGTGATGTGCCCGCCACCTCCGCTCTGGAGTATGTGAATCAGCTGCAGGCCGTTCTGGACGAGCTGAACACCGAGGGCTGTGACTATGCCATCGCCTCCGGCGGTGGCCGTATGCAGATTACCATGGACCGCTACGAGGCCAACTGGGCAATGGTTGAGAAGGGCTGGCGCACCCATGTGGAAGGCAAGGGCTGCATGTTCGCTTCCGCAACCGAGGCCATTGAGACCGCCCGTGCCGAGTCCGGCTGCATCGATCAGGATCTGCCCGCATTTGTGGTTGCCAGAAACGGTGAGCCTGTCGGCAAGATTGCAAACGGCGACAGCGTGATTCTCTTTAACTTCCGCGGTGATCGCGCACAGGAGATTTCTCTGGCATTTGACCGCAAGGACTTCAATAAGTTTGACCGTGGCGACTATACCGGTGTCAAGTTTGCCGGTATGCTGCAGTATGATGCAGACCTGAAGATTCCCGAGCACTACCTGCTGCAGCCCCCCGTCATCAAGAACACTCTGACCGAGGTTCTGTGCGCTGCGGGTATTCACGAGTACGCCTGCTCCGAGACCCAGAAGTACGGCCATGTGACTTATTTCTGGAACGGCAACCGCTCCGGCAAGGTCGATGAGTCTCTGGAGGTCTACGAGGAAATCCCCTCCGATGTCATTCCCTTTGACCAGGCTCCTGCCATGAAGTCCAAGGAAATCACCGAGAAGATGGTTGAGAATATGGCTTCCGGACAGTTCCAGTTCCTGCGCTGCAACTACCCCAACGGCGATATGGTCGGCCATACCGGCGTGATGGATGCCGTTGTCTACGCCATGGAGTGTGTGGATGCCGGTGTGAAGGCAATTCTGGATGCTGCCGACAAGTACGGCTACACTGTCCTCGTTACCGCTGACCACGGCAACGCCGACCAGATGACCGAGACCAAGAAGGGCAAGACCTCTGTGCGTACTGCCCACTCTCTGAACCCCGTTCCCTTCATCATCTATGACAAGGACAACAACTGGACCATCAAGGAAGGTAACTTCGGTCTTGCCAATGTGGCTCCCACCGTTGTGAAGATGATGGGTCTGACCGCTCCTTCCTGCTGGGAAGAGAGCATGGTGTAATCCCCTTAACCGACTAACTCAATAGGAGGTACTTTCTATGATTCGACACGAAACCCCCAATGGTAGTGTTCTGGTTTCCACCGGCGTTTATGCCGACATCGTGGGTGCCGCTGCTTCCAACTGCTTTGGCGTCAAGGGTATGGCTGCACGCAGTGTCAAGGATGGTGTGTACCATCTGCTGCGGATGGAGTCCATGGCCAAGGGTGTTCAGGTGAAGTTCCACGAGGACAACACCATTTCCATCGAGCTGCATATCATTGTGGACAACGGTGTGAATCTGTCCGCTGTGGGTGCATCCATTATTTCCGAAGTTCGTTATGTTGTCACAAAGTGCACCGGTACCGAGGTGCGCGATGTGAATGTTTTCATCGATTCCATGATGATTGGTTAATTCTACCGGAGGTGTAAGAAAATTGAGGCAAACCATTGACGGAGCCGAGCTGAGAAGAATGATTATCAGTGCGGCCGCCTCCATCGAGATTCACAAGCAGGCTCTCAATGAGCTGAATGTGTTCCCTGTTCCCGATGGAGACACGGGCACCAATATGTCCATGACCATCAACTCTGCAGCTGCCGACCTGCGCAATACCGAGGATCCCGACCTGTACGGTGCATCCAAGGTGGCGGCATCTGCCATGCTCCGCGGCGCAAGAGGCAACTCCGGCGTAATCCTTTCCCTGCTGTTCAGAGGCCTGTCCAAGACCCTGAAGGGACACGAAGTCTGTGACGGCGTGCTGTGGGCAGAGGCTTTGCAAAACGGCGTGGACGCAGCCTACAAGGCAGTTATGAAGCCCGCCGAGGGCACCATCCTGACGGTCGCCCGACTGGGCGCTGCCAAGGCTGTGGAGGCTGCCAAGGAAAATAATTATATTGAATTCGTGCTGGATGCCGCCATTGCGGAGGCGAAGGTCGCACTTGCCAACACCGTCAACCAGAACCCCGTGCTGAAGAAGGCCGGTGTTGTGGATGCAGGCGGCAAGGGGTGGCTGCTGGCACTGGAGGCCATGATGAGCGCCCTGCGGGGTGAGGATATCGTGGTTCCTGAGGGCGTGGCACAGGGCGAGACCAAGGAGTCCGCTGATTTCTCCGACTTCAATACGGAGGATATTACCTTCTCCTACTGCACCGAGTTCATTGTCTCCCGGGAAAATGACAAAGACCCCGAGGAGCTTCGCGCATTCCTCTCCGAGCTGGGAGACTCCCTGGTGCTGGTGGATGACGAGGAGATTATCAAGGTGCATGTCCATACCAATGACCCCGGTAAGGCCATGAGCGAAGCGATTAAGTATGGCTCCTTCACCAAGGTCAAGGTGGAGAATATGCGTCTGCAGCACACCGAAAAGGTGCTCACCGAGAAGGACAAGGCTCCCAAAATTGCAGAACCCAAGAAGCCCATCGGTGTGGTGTCCGTGTGCGCCGGCAAGGGTATTGCGGATGTGTTTGTGAATCTGGGCGTGGATGAGATTATCTCCGGCGGTCAGACCATGAACCCCTCCACTCAGGATATCTTAGAGGCTGTGAACAAGGTTCCCGCCGAGACCGTTTTCGTCCTGCCCAACAACAAGAATATCATCATGGCGGCAGAGCAGGTCAATGCATTGACTGTCAAGAATGTCATCGTCATTCCCTCCAAGACTGTGCCTCAGGGCGTTACCGCCATGCTGGGCTTCAATCCCGAGGGAAGTGTGGAGGAGAACACCGAGGCTCTGACCGAGGCTCTGGGAAGTGTTTCCACCATGCAGATTACCTATGCCGCCCGTAATTCCGACTTTGACGGCTATGATATCCACGAGGGCGACTATCTTGCCATCTATGAGAAGGCACTGTTCGGCACCGACAAGGATATCAAGGTGCTGCTTAAGAGCCTGGCCGAGAAGGTGCGCGATGAGGGCAAGGAGTTCGTCACCATCTACTATGGCGAGGATATCAAGGAAAAGCATGCACAGAAGGCAGCCGACCTCTTTGCGGATATCTGCAAGGAAGCCGAAATCAACCTGATTAACGGCGGCCAGCCTGTGTACTACTACCTGATTTCTGCGGAATAAAATACTTCCGGAATCATTCATGCGCCCGTCACCGAACTTGGCTGGCGGGCGCTTTTCATTCTTTTGTATCAGAGGGTTGTATGAGGAAATTAACGAAGTCTCGGTTATTTGAGCTGGGTACTTCCGGCGTATCGCATCTATTGAGCCTGGGCATCCCCATGCGGGCGGCCTATGCGGGCTACTTCATTATTTTGTCTGTTTTTCCGGCGCTGCTGCTGATTGTCAGCTCCCTGCGTCTGACCGGTTTGCAGGTGGAGGCGCTGATTGAAACCCTTGAGAGCATCCTTCCCGATGCACTCTACCCTACCGCCCGGGATATTATCCTGAACACCTACCGCAGCTCCACGGGTGCGGTGGCGGGCTTTTCCGCTGTGACGGCGCTGTGGTCATCCAGCAAGGGCATTTACAGCCTGCTTCTGGGTCTGAATGCCGTCTACGGTACGAAAGAAGACCGTGGATTTATCTATACCAAAGCAATCTCTGTATTCTATTCTCTGGGATTTATCTTTGTATTACTTCTGACACTGGTGCTCCATGTTTTCGGCAATATCATCATGGAGTTTTTGCTCGGGGTGGAAAATCCCATCCTGATGTTCTTTATCGACCTGATTGATATGCGCACGGTGTTTTTGCTTGCGGTGCAGACGCTCCTGTTTACGCTGGTTTATATGGTGTTTCCCAACCGCCGGAACGGATTTTTTGAGAGCCTGCCCGGTGCACTTCTGGCCTCCGGCGGATGGTGGGCATTTTCTGCCCTTTACTCCGTGTACCTCAATCATTTCGGATTCTACGCCAATATCTACGGCGGCGTTTACGCGGTGGGCATTGCCATGCTGTGGCTGTACTTCTGTATGAGCATTCTGCTCTATGGCGGTGCGCTCAATGCCATGCTGATGAAGCTGTGGAAGCGCCCTGACACAACCGAGAGCACCGGCAGTGCATCGGCGGAGGAATAAGGTATGTTCGGCTTTGTGACAGCCAATTTTGATGAACTAACGCAGGCGCAGAAGGCGCGCTACAGCGCCGTCTACTGCGGCATCTGCCGTCAGATTCATCTGCGTGCATCCAATCTTTCGAGGCTTGTCCTGAGCTATGATACGGTCTTTCTGGCGCTGGTGCTTATGAGCCTGTATGAGCCGGAGGAAAGGGAAGGACAGGAAACCTGCATTAGCCACCCTTTCAAAAAGCACGATTATGCGGAAAATGAGTATGTCACCTATGCCGCGGACATGAATGTGGCGCTGGCCTATCATCAATGCCGAGACGACTGGAATGACGATAGGAATCTACCCAAAGCGGCAATGGCAAAGCTACTGCGCCCGCATTACGAGGAAATTCGCGCCAGATATCCACGCCAGTGCGGTGCGATTGAGGATGCCATGGCGAAGCTCTCGGACATGGAACAAAGGCGGGAATCCAACCCGGATTTCCCGGCAGCCTGCTTCGGCGAGCTGATGGCGGAGCTTTTCGTTTACCGCGAGGATATGTGGGCTCCTTATCTTCGCAGTACCGCCCGGGCATTGGGACGGTTTATCTACCTTGCCGATGCGGTCCTGGATTGGGAAAAGGATGAGAAAAAGGGAAGCTACAATCCCTTTGGCGACAGACTCCCGGATAACGCCGAGGAGATTCTGGTCATGACCATGGGAAAAGTATCTTCAAGCTTTGAAATGCTCCCACTGGTGCAGGACAAGGATATTTTGGATAATATGATTTACAGCGGTGTTTGGGTAAAGCTTCGCAATCAGAGGAGGAATGAACATGGTGGATAATCCTTACCGGGTGCTGGGTGTCGGCCCCGATGCCTCTGACGAGGAAATCAAGCGGGCTTACCGCGCCCTTGCAAAGAAATATCACCCCGACCTGAACCCGGGAGATGCCGAGGCCGCCCGCAAAATGCAGGAGGTCAACGACGCTTACGAGCAGATTAAAAACCCGGAAAAGTATGCCTCCCGCCCCGGCGGCAATCCTTACGGCGGTTATGGCGGAAGCTACGGCGGATATTCGGCAGGCACGGAGTATCAAGACCCCAAGCAGCGCTATGAGCAGGCGGCATATCAGTATATCATGTTCGGCCAGTTTGCACAGGCGGCGAATATCTTGGAGAATATCAAGGAGCGGGATGCTCGGTGGTACTATCTGTCCGCCATGGCGCAGGATGGTCTGGGCAATCAGGTCACGGCGCTGGAACATATCCGTCGGGCTGTCAGCATGGAGCCGGATAACGCCGAGTATCTGTGGTGTCTGCACCAGATGGAGCAGGGCGGCAAGATTTACCGCGGCCGCACGGGAAATTTCCGTGGCTTTACCATGGGCGGTAATCCCTGCGCAAGCATGTGCATGTGTTATCTGATGCAGCTGTTCTGCTGCGGCGGCAGAGTGCCGATTATCTGCTGCTGAGATTCAGAAAACTGTTTTCATCCGCTGAAAGAAGGTGAGTTTTCCGGTGCATCCGTTTATTTCGGTAATTATTCCCGTATACAATGCAGAATTGTACCTGCGTCAGTGTGTGCAGTCTGTGCAGAGCCAGACCTATGATGCTTTTGAAATCATTCTGGTCAATGACGGCTCCAAGGATTCCTCCGGTGCGCTGTGTGATGAGCTGGCGGCGGAGGATGTGCGCATCCATGTGATTCATAAGGAAAACGGCGGCGCCGCGGATTCCCGCAATCGAGGCGTGCAGGAGGCTCGGGGAGAGTATATCGCCTTTATTGATGCCGATGACTATGTTGCGCCGGAGTACCTGAGCTTTCTTGTGGAGCTGATGAATACCTATGAAACGCGCATCCCCATTTGTGATTCCTTCTGGACGGAAAGCCGCGCGGAGGACTTTACAAAAGGTTATAGTGACAGGGTAATTCCCATGAATGCCCGGGAAGCCGCTCTGTCCGTTATCAACGAATACGGCCTGAAAACCCTGGTGCCATGGGGAAAGCTCCTGCCGATTGAGATTGTGAAGCAGTATCCATTTCCTGCCGGGCGCAGAGCAGAGGACGAAGCGACACTTTATAAAATTCTCTATGAATCCGGTGGATGTGTTCTGAGCTTTTGCAGACTATACGGCTATTACCAGAATGAGTCGGGTCTTATGCATCAGGTGAATGAGAAGCATCGCACGGATAAGCTCATTACCGCCCGGGAGCGATGGAAGTTTTTCAAGGAGAAAGATGAACAGGCAATCGCAACGACTATGCACGGGTATTATGTTTGCCAAATGATTTCGGAGCGGCTGAGAGGGCATATCCCGGGCACACAGGAGCTGGATACCATCGGTATTCTGCAATTCCTGAAAAGTGGTGTCAGACCGCTCTATATGGCAGAATTTGTCTGCTATAAACTCTTTAGATGGGATTTCATTGAATTCCTCGAAAAGATAAGGAAATAAAAAATAGCACCTCTTTCGAGGTGCTATTTTCGTTTCCTTAGCGGACATATTCAATCACAACACAGCGGTTGGGCTCCACACCGGTGGAGTGGGTGGTGATGTTCTCCATGTCCTGCAGAGCGGCGTGAATCACATGGCGCTCATAGGCATTCATGGGCTCCAGAGTGGTGCGGCGGCGAGCCTTCAGAACCTGCTGTGCCTTCTTGTGGGCATAGCGGCGGAGGCTGTCCTCACGCTTGCCGCGGTAGTCCTCAGCATCCACACTGATGCGGATGCGGCCTTCTACATCGCGGTTGATGGAGTAGTTTGCCAGATGCTGGATGGCATCCAGCGTGTCGCCGCGGCGGCCAATCAGATAGCCTAAATCGTCTCCGACCAGCTCAACCTTGTAGTTGCCCTCGGCATCCACCCAGCAGTGGGGGACGGCGGTGGAGCCCATGTGCTCCACCAGACCCTTGATGAACTGCTCAATCTTCTGCTCAACACTTCCATCGGCAGCGACTGCGTACTCCTTGGGAGCGGCGGGCTTGGCGGGACGGGCATCGCGCACTTTTCTGTCGTTTCTGCGCTCGGGCTTGGGGGCATCGTGCTTCACGGCCTTGGGTGCCTCTGCTTTGGGAGCTTCGGGATTAGCGGCGGGCTTGACCTCGGCCTTGGGAGCTTCTGCCTTGGGAGCCTGTGCGGGGACGGGCTTTGCCTTGGGCTTGGAGCGGGAGGCGGAGGACAGTGCAACCTTGGGAGCGGGATCGGGAGCTTCATAGGTCACCTGAACCTTGGCAGGCTGTGCACCCAGACCCAGAAAACCGCTCTTGGCCTGCTGAACCACCTGAACGGAAACGCTGTCACGATCCAGACCCAGCATGGTGAGTGCTGCTTCAATGGCAAGGTCAATGGTCTTGCCGGTAGTTTCAATGGTTTTTTCCATAATTAAGCTTCCTCCGTGGAGTTATAGCGGTTGGGGTCGTAGTTGCGGCCCTTGCAGTAGGGACGGTCGGCAATGCCGGACATGGGAGCGTTCTCGCTGCTCTCATTGGTTTTCTGTCCCTTCTTAGCGGCGTATTCCTTGGAAGCGGCAGCCTTGGCAGCATCTTCCTGCTCACGCTGCTGCTTTGCCAGCTTCTTTTTGCTGGTGTTATTGGTGATGCCCTCGGGATTTGCAGCGCGGCGCTCGGCGCGGATGCGCTCTTTCTCGGCTTCTTCCTTGTCACGCTCCAAGCGGCGCTGGAGCTTGATGGCATCTTCTTCATCGTAAATTTTGCGGTAGCGCTTGGTCAGAATCATATCGGCAATGGTGCGCACCACACCGGAGACCAGCCAGTAAAGGCTCAGTGCACAGGGGACGGTGAAGCCAATCCACAGCATCATCAGGGGCATGGTGAACATCATCATCTTGTTGGTCTGTGCAGCCTGAGAGTTGGCGGCAGTTTCCTTGTCCTGAATGCCATCGGCGTTGGTGATGACGGAGTCGTTCATCTTCTGGCTGATGAGCATGGCAACAACCTGATTGCCTGCGGACAGCAGGGCAATCAGCATGGCACCGATGTGTGCCCAGTCCCAGCCCCACACAGTGTGGTTGAAGATGTTAAAGGTGGGAACGCTGCCAAGGTCAATGCCAAGGAAGTTGAAGTTGATACCTGCAAGTGTTCTGGCGCTGAGCTCGGGCAGTGCAGCTTTCAGCGCGTCGGCAAACTGGGGGATATAGCGGGCGGCCACCATTTCGTCATAGTAGGCGTTTTTGGTGAACAGCTCGGGAGCGGCGGTCTTGATGACATCCACAATCTGAGCGGCGGTCTCGACACTCTCGTGGAGCATGTAGGTGATGGGCATACGCACAACGGCGTACAGGGGCAGCAGAATCAGCAGGGGGACGAAGCTCCACAGGCAGCCGCCGGTCATGGAGACGCCTTCCTCACGGTAGAGGTTCTGAATCATCTCATTTTGCTTCTGCTGGTCATCGCCGTAGCGGCGCTGAATGTCCTGCAGCTGAGGAGTCAGGCGGGACATTTTCATCATGGAGCGCTTGGATTTTGCGGTGATGGGCATGAGCACAATCTGCACCAGAACGGAGAACAGAATCAGTGCCACGCCGTAATCGGAAGTCATGGTGTATAGCCAATCCATCAGATATCCGAAAGGAATCTGGATAATGTCGGCAAGTTTAAATGCAAGGAACATGGACAATCCTCCTAATTTTTATGGATGTCATGGAACGGGGTCGTAGCTGTCCCCATGATTGAAGGGGTGGCAGCGCAGGAGTCTTTTGATGGCAAGCAGGCCGCCCTTTGCAGCGCCGTACTTGCAGATTGCCTCATAAGCGTAGGCAGAACAGGTTGGATAGAATCGGCATCGCCGCGGAAACCACGGGGAGATACCACGCTGATAAAAGCGAATGAGAAGCAGTAAAAGGGTCTTCATAGGGGGTTGTCCTCTTGTCGGTAAATCCCGGCATGATTGGCAAGCTTGAGAAAGGATGTCATCATCTTCTCAAAGGGGGCATCGGTGCAGCGGCTGCGAGCCACGATGACGATATCCCAGCCGGGGGTGAGAGAAGCCTCGTTCAGGCGGTAGACCTCGCGGATGCGGCGCTTGATGCGATTGCGAACCACGGCGTGACCGAGCTTTTTCCCGGCGGTGATACCAACCCGGTTGCGCCCGAGCTTGTTAGGGCGGGTGTAGACGACCATCAGGCTGTCGGCCTGCCCCTGCGTGTGGTAGAGCCGCTGAAAGATGTGATTCAGTTTCAAAGCGCTTGAAAACTGCATGGTTTGCCTCCTGTTTTCCCCTAAAAAGGGAGCGGGGCGAATGCACATTCACCCCGCTTTAGCTCCCGTTTCGCTTATGAGCGAGCAATTACTATCCTACAAGGATGCTCATCAGGCGGACAGAACCTTGCGGCCCTTTGCACGGCGGCGGGCCAGAACCTTACGGCCATTGGAAGTAGCCATTCTCTCACGGAAACCGTGAACCTTGGAACGATGACGCTTGCTGGGCTGGTAGGTACGCTTCATGTGGGTACACCTCCTCGAAATAAATGTTCATATGCTCAACAGTCTTGCGACCGCAGCAACACATAGTAATTGACTTTATACAGTCATACCTGTGTATTATAGCCGAAAAGTGTCAATAGGTCAACAGTTTTTTTCGCTTTCGGCAAACAAAACCGCCCTGCCGAAGGGCAGGGCGGAAAGACGATATCTTGGGAGAAATTAACCTTCCTGTGCGCGCTTTTTCATCACGGCGCGCATACGGGCGGCGTGGTCAAGCTCACGCTTGCGGATGCGCAGGCTCTTGGGCGTGCACTCCAGCAGCTCGTCATCGGCCAAAAACTCCAGACACTGCTCCAAAGAGAAGATTCTGGGAGGGGTCAGACGGGTGGCCTCATCGCTGCCTGCGGCGCGCATATTGGTCAGCTGCTTGCGCTTGCAGACATTGACGGTCATATCCTCGTTGCGGCTGCAGATGCCCACCACCATGCCGGCGTAGACGGGGGTGCCTGCGCCGATGAACAGAGCGCCGCGTTCCTGTGCGGCGGCCAGACCATAGCCCACGGCCTCGCCGGTTTCAAAGGCAATCAGAGAGCCGCTCAGACGGCGCTCGATTTCACCCTTCATGGGGGCGTAGGAATCCAGCACGGAGGACATGATGCCCTCGCCCCGGGTGTCGGTCAGAAATTCATTGCGGTAGCCGAACAGACCTCGGGAGGGAACCAGGAATTCCAGACGGTAGCGGTTTCCCATGGGGGTCATGCCCAGCAAATCGCCCTTGCGTTTGCCCATCTTCTCAATGACGGCGCCCATGCTGTCCTCGGGCACATCGGCAACCATTCTTTCAATGGGCTCGCAGACACGGCCGTCGATTTCCTTGGTCAGCACTCTGGGGGTGGACACGGAGAATTCATAGCCCTCGCGGCGCATGGTCTCCATCAGGATGCTAAGGTGCATTTCGCCGCGGCCTGCCACATTGAATGCATCGGTGCCCTGCTCGGTCACATGCAGGGAAACATCCTTGAGAAGCTCCTTCTCAAGTCGGTCACGCAGATTGCGGGAGGTGACGAACTTGCCCTCCTTGCCGGCAAAGGGAGAATCGTTGACGGCGAAGGTCATCTCGATGGTGGGGTCGCTGATTTTCACAAAGGGCAGAGGCTCCACACAGTCGGGAGCGCACAGGGTACGGCCAATGGTGATGTCTGCCATACCGGACAGAGCGACAATCTCACCCGCCTTGGCTTCCTGAATGGGGTTTTTGCCCAGACCGTCAAATTCGTACAGGGCAACAACCTTGCCCTTGGTCTTCATCTCGGGGTCATGGTAGTCGCAGATGGCGACCTCCTGATTGACCTTGATGGAGCCGCGCTCAATACGGCCAACAGCGATACGACCCACATACTCGTTGTAGTCGATGGAGCTTACCAGCAACTGCAGGGGTGCTTCTTCATCGCCCACGGGCGCATCAATGTAGTTGACAATGGTCTCAAACAGGGGAATCAGGTCGGTGCCTGCCTCATCGGGGCTGTAGCTTGCAGTGCCCTGACGGCCGGAGCAGAAGACGGTGGGGGAGTTAAACTGCTCATCGGTGGCTTCCAGCTCCAGCAAAAGCTCCAGAACCTCGTCCATAACCTCGTGAATACGGGCATCGGGCTTGTCAATCTTGTTCACAGCCACAATGACCTTGTGACCCAGCTCCAGAGCCTTCTGGAGGACGAAGCGGGTCTGGGGCATGGGACCCTCGGCGGCATCCACAAGCAAAATAACGCCGTTGACCATTTTTAAGATGCGCTCAACCTCTCCGCCGAAGTCCGCGTGACCCGGGGTATCGACAATGTTAATCTTGTAGTCCTTGTAGCGGACGGAGGTATTTTTGGCCAAAATGGTGATGCCGCGCTCACGCTCCAAATCGCCGGAGTCCATGACGCGCTCCACAGTTGCCTGATTCTCACGGTAAATACCGCCCTGCTTCAGCATTTCGTCAACCAGCGTGGTTTTGCCGTGGTCAACATGGGCGATGATTGCAATATTTCGGATATGGTCCTGCGTTGCCATAAACATCTATCTCCTTTTTGCTTCACACAAATAAAAAACATTTTCTCAACCTTTGAAATATAGCACATTGCCGAAAAGAATGCAATATTTTTGTTGAAAATAACTGTAATTTCATTGCTGTGAGATGGAAACAAAGAGAAAGGATTTTTTAGCTCGCTTCGCTCGCGGTTGTCAGTAGTCCGTTATCAGTTGTCAGTGTCGCACAATCCAAGTAGGGGCGGCTAGTAGCCGCCCGACAGTGAAAACCGAGACTTTCAAAAACTTTGATGCGAATTCGTGAAACTTTTCGTATTCACATTGGATTTTTTTGCATTCTATTGGTGCGTGTTGTGCGGGCTACATACTAGCCGCCCCTACGCTGAATAACCCGGTTAAAGCGTCCTTTCTCTTATAAACAATGCTTTAAACAACAACCGCCGACGGGGAGTCCCGTCGGCGGTCTTGTCATGCTTTTTGTTCGCAGTAGATGCAGCGGTGCACCCCGGCGGCTTTGTCCGTGGTGCGGAAAATCTGGGG
>JAZRVX010000193.1:0-4149 GCA_045599455.1 Faecousia sp.
GCCGAAAGCGGACTGTGCAACATATACCCCCTCCAGCCGCCGTTCGATTTCCTCGGAGTAGGCCTGAACAATGTCGGCGGACTTGATAATGAGGCTTTTGAGTGCGGTGAAATTTGCGGCGGGATTCTGTTTTTCCAAGGCGCGCACCTTGTCCCGGGTCTGCTCCTGCGCCTGATTCACACTGCCCAGGGCGTATTGCAGCTGCAGTGCCAGCTGATACAGGTAGCTGCGGATTTGCCGCAGCTCCTGCCGCTCCGACCCTTCCTTCAGGTCGGGCAGACGAATGTCCCCACTCACAGCGGATCACCTCCCGATTCCATGACGCGGGTGATGGCGTGGATGGAAGCCGCTCCCGTGCCTGCAACTTTCAGGTGCAGGTGGTCGCATCGTCTGGGGCGGATGGGCACACTGAAACTTCCGAGCCCCGTGCCGGTGAGACTTCCGGCGTGCTCCCATGTGCCCCGGGAGTCGTAGCGCAGGTAGAAGTGTACTCGGCTTCCCTCGTCCATGGACAGCCGCACCAGCAGTGCATCCAGATATCGGCTGTCGGCGGAGCCTGCCCCGATGGTGCCGGTGACGGCGTACCAGTGCACTGCCTCCTCTATGGGCGCGCCGTCTCCGCCGCTGAGGGTAATGATTTCCCTCCGATTTTCCCGGATGGCGTAGAGTGCACCGCGGCAGGCGCACAGCGCCGCCGGGCGGAAGCTGTCTTCCCTGTGCCACAGTCCCCTTGCGGTATCGTAAACAAACAGGCAGCCGACCATATCCTCGCTTTCCATGGCGATGTAGTACTTGCTGCCCAGTGCCGCCGCAACGGCACGGCTGTAGGATTTTTTCCCAAGCTGGGGGGAGACCTCACGGGGTAAGCTTCCGTCGTAGGCGCATACGCCGGTGGCGGATTTGTAGTAGAGCGCCTCACCGACGATGGCCAGGCTCTCTTCACTTCCCGGCTGAACACCGCGGCAGGGGGTGGTTTGCAGACGGTAGGAGGAAGGCTCCGTTCCATATACCTTGTGTAGACAGTCGGATTTGAAAAACAGGGGATAGCCCAGATGGGTGATAGCTCCTGTGAAGCGCCCGTCACTGCCCAAGGAAACCCGATAGCTGTCTGTGGAGAGACCTTGAAAACGGTTCCAGTTTTTGAAATCACCCAAAGCGCTGGCATAGAGCTCATTGACTACGGCTCCCTCGGCGTTTAAGCCGTAGCGGCAGCCCCACAGGCGGTTTCCGCTTTCAATCACGAAGTCCATTTCCGGCACACTTCTTGTGATACTGACCTCGGCAAGCACAGCTTCCCGGGGCAAAAGTCCGCTGACAATCAGGTGGTCTTCGCCGCAGCTGTGCACGATGGCGCTCCCGTCCAAATCTTCTGCGCCTTTTATGGTGACGGCATCCCCGGCGGAGAAGGGCTTCCCGATATTCGGCGCGCTCAGGCGCACGAAGCTGGCCTCTACCTCCACCCATAGTCCGGCGGATTCCGACCAGCGCCGCAGCACACAGGGGGTCTCGGAGGTGTCCAGCCAGAGCTGGCCGCCGGTGGGCGCATCGGGTTCGGCGGCGCAGATGTAGTCCGCCGTTTCCTCGCTTCCGTCAGAGCCGCAGGGGGTCGCCGTCACGCTCCGGGCTATCACATGGGCTTCCAGATTGCCGTAGTCCGACAGGTCAACGGTGTTGATGTACTTCTTATCCGGGAAAATAATCACATAGGCACCCATGGAAATGAGCTTCTTGGGGCATTCGGCGGGAAGTTCCGACAGCTCCAGATTCACCCGGTAGCCATCCATCACAAAGTACGCTCCATCCACATAGCACAGATTGTCCCTTGCAATCAGCCCCTGCAAGATAGTTCCGTCCGCATAGTGACGGCGAAGCTTTCGGGGACTCAGGGTGGGGTAGCCGTCGGAGGTCATGTTTTCCATTTCCGAGAATTCACCGCCGCCGATGCGCAAACCGGCATTGTAGCCGCCGAAGGTTGCGGTGGTTTCCCGGGTCTGCTTCGGCACGGTGAGGGTGGGATAGCGCATAGATAACCTCCTTAGAATTTGCAGACCACGCTCTTGTGGGTGTGGGTGCGGTTATAGTGGGCGGTGAATGCCTCCCACTGCGCCCGGAACATGGAGGCTGCATTGTTGTACTTGGTGAATTCTCGGGTTGCATAGTCCATCTGTGCTTCCAGATGGTACAGGTACAGGTCGTCAAAGGGTGCATCAATCAGAAGCTTTTTGTGCACATCCATTTCCTCGGGGGAGGGCGCAACCGTAATGTCGCCGCAGTCGCTGTAGCCGTCCATGAAGTTGTGAACTGTAACCTCCAGCCGGTGAAGCCATGCAAGCTTATCCTCCCGGGAATACACATTGTGCTTTTTCTCGTCAATCCACGAGATGGCTTCCCATGCGGTCATTTAGCCCTCCATCTCTTCCAGAGGACGGGCGGCCTTCTGCTCGTATTCCATGGCGATGCCCAGCATGATTTCACTGCGCTCGATAACTTTTGCAACATGGGCGGGCACAACCGCATCCACGCCGCGCTTGATGAGGTAGGTCTTGCCGTTGACGGCCACGAACACATCGTCACGAAGCTCACGGGTCAGGGGCAGGCGAAGCTTTACTTTCTTTTCCATCGTATCATCCTTTCAGTTTCTTTGCGGTGCAGGGGGATTTCTCCCCCTGTACCGTCTGCTTAGTTTTCCTCAGCGTCGGGGGAGAATGCGGAGCAGCACTCCACACGCACCATGTAGGGCTCCATCAGAATCTCGGCAGTCTGCAGAGCCTTCCAGCCCACAGTGGAGCGCTGATCCAGAGGGTCAGCAGTACCGGCAGAGCCCAGCTGCTTGATGATGGTGGTGAGACCACCGCCCGTGACCTCGGTGACACCGTAAGCGCCGTCGGCGATGAACAGGCAGCCGAAGACGGCCAGACCCTCGGGGCAGTCGGAGCCGGTGTAGACAGCAGCCTCGGAGGTCTCCACGAAACGCACACCGGCGATGCGGCCGATTTCACCCTCGAACATCTCCTCGGGTTTTGCATACTTGTGCATCTCCTCCCAGCGGGGGTCGCTCATCAGGTCGTAGGCCACATAGGGGTGCAGGATGCACACATAGTCGGAGCCGAACTTGGGAGCATTGGCATTTTTGAGGATGGTGACCACCTTCTTGACCACATCCACGCTCAGGGTGCAGGTGGCATCCAGATTCTTGCGGTCGTTCACGGTAACCTTCCTGCCATCCACGGTCTTGGGGCAGTAGTACACGTTGGTGCCGGACTGGAGCACATTGCGGGTGATGGTGTCCAGTGTCAGACCGGCCTGGCGACCCACGGCCTTGGTGGCCTCCAGCACATTGTTGTCAATGGCGGTCAGGTCGAGTACATCGCTCAGGCAAACGAAGTCACCGTACTGATTGGCCTCAGCGGGCACGGTGGTGACGGTGAGCTTGGAGCCGGTGGGGGTCACACCCTCGGTCAGAGGCTCCAGCGCCTTGGGCAGACTTGCGTACTTGCGGAAGTTCACGCGCTTGCCGCCGTTTTTGGGGATGGGGCGCTTCTGACCGAACTGGGCGTGAACCATGTTGGGGGTGGCTTCCTCAATAAGGGCGCGGTCATAGAAGGTCTTGTTCTCGGCGGACAGGCCGGCATCCAGCGTGGTGTTCACCTGAACGCCGGGGGTTGCCTCGTCAGCTTCACCGAACATCTGCAGATTCATTTTTTCCATTTCATTTCTCCTTTTCTTTTTTGGGAAGTTTATGTCCATCCGGGCTTTTTTTCGACATACAGAGAGTCTTAATCGGACAAAGATTTTCGGATAGCCCGGAGGTGTGTACGAATGTACCCGGTGAGATTTATGCGGCATGGGTTGCGATACCGAGCAAAATACATCGGCTGACGACGATTGCCGCACCGGGCACGCATTAAAATTATCCGAAGCTGATGCGCTCGCCCCGCTCCACACGCCGGGCAATGTCTGCAATATCGCGGCGGGACAGGGAATTCACATTGTTTCCGATAACCACGGCGCCGGAAGCCCCAACGCCGTTTTCTCTGGGGCGCAGACCGGAGGAGGCGTAGGCGGCGGCAAGTCTTTTCTCCACAGTCTTGGCGGCGTACTGCATGGCGGCGGGGATGATTTCGTCCTTGTGAATCACTTCATAAGCGG
>JAZRVX010000194.1:0-10852 GCA_045599455.1 Faecousia sp.
TCTCCCTCCGCACAGAAAAAGCTCCCGGTTGCCATCCGCGGTGAGATTATCCAGATTGGCGCAGTCCGGCTGGACGAGAACGGTCAGCCTGCCGATGAATATCAGGTGCTGATTAAGCCCAAGGTATATCGTCACCTGAACCGCCGTGTCAGCAAGCTCACCGGAATCAAGGAGGCCAGACTTCGGGACGAGGGAATTGCATTCCCGGAAGCGATGGAAACCTTCCGCACATGGTGCGGCGAAAACCCGGTATTCCTCACATGGGGCTTTGACGACATCGGCATTCTTCAGGAAAACCTGAGACTCTATGAGCTGGACACTTCCTTTACCGAAAACTGGTACAACGCCCAGATGATTTTCAACGCCCAGACCGATGGCTCCAACTCCCAGAAGGCGCTGAAAACTGCCATGGAGGTCTTCGGCATTGAGGCCAGCCGCCCCGCCCACGATGCACTGGGCGATGCCTATCACACAGCACTGATTTGCGCACGGCTGGATTTGAAGAAGGGTGCGGGAGAATATGACGAGGCTCTGCGCAGCCACGAAAACGGATTCCACGGGGCAGAGCTTCCCGGCTGCATCAGCCGAGAAGTTTTCCGCGATTTGCCCGATAAGCACGCGGCGCTGGCCGCTATGGCAGGTGCCCAGAACCACTGCCCGGTCTGTGGGCGTCAGATGCTTGGCTCCCGCTGGTTTGCCCAGCCCGGCCACCGTTATATGGATTTGGCGACCTGCCCTGTAGACGGTCAGTTCCTCATAAGAGTGAAGCTCTCCATCCAACCCGACGGCAAGGTACGCGCCAGCCGCCTGACCTACGAGGCAACCTCCGAGGCAGCCCAGAGCTACGCAAGACGGGCGGAGAAGGCTGATCCCGAGGATAAGCCCCGCCGTCGCCGCCGTCGCCGCTCCGGAAGAGCACCCGCAGAAGCATCCGAATAAAACCACCGCCGACTTGCACTTTGCATCTCGGCGGTTTTTGTGTTGTCGGGCACCGATGAATAAGGATGCTTTAACGGCGTAGCCGTTAAAGATAAGGCATCAGGCGTCAGTTTTTGGGCGTGTAAATAAAATGGTATCACCGATTTTACGGTCACTGATAACGGATGCCTGACAACTGATAACTGCGCACGCAAGTGCGCGAAAGCTTCCTTTATCACCCTTGACAATCTTCGGTTTTCGGGCTATGCTAAATCGACTGCATAGAAAAACAGAGGAAAACCCATGAAATCCACAAATCAAAGCTTCTCCGCCATTTTGCAAAGCGCCGTGATTGCATTTATCTCCCTTTTTATCAACGGTCTCGGCGTATTTCTGACCATCCATGCCAATCTCGGTGCCGGCCCATGGGATGTGCTGAACATCGGCCTTTCCAAAACTTTCGGCATTGCCTACGGCAATGCCTCCATCACCGTTTCCCTGATTATCCTGCTCATTGACATTCTGATGAAGGAGCCCATCGGCATCGCCATGTTTATCGATGCTTTCACCGTGGGTAAAGCTGTGGACTTTTTTGACCATCTCGGTCTGATTCCCGCTCCTGCCGGACTTCCCGGAAGGCTTCTCATGATTTTCGTGGGACTTGTTATCATCGGCTATACCCAAGGGCTTTACATGCGCGCTTCCCTCGGCTGCGGCCCCAGAGATACTTTGCTTGTGGGTCTTGCCAAAATTTTCAAATCCGTCCCCATCGGTGCCGTCAGCATCGGTATGCTGTCCCTTGCCACCTTCATCGGCTGGCTTCTGGGCGGCCCTGTGGGCATCGGAACCCTTATCTGCGCATTCTGTGCAGGACCCATCATGCAGGGGTGTTTTCGTCTGATTTCTTTTGACGCCACCGGCATCCGCCACCAAAGTCTGCCGGAATCCATCGCCGTAATTACCGAAAAAAGGAGCTGAGTACATGCACACCAAATGGGTAGCCATGTGGGGCAATGCCATGTCCATTGCCGAGCATCGGCCCGAAAGCTACGCAAAGAATCTGACTCTGCGATATCCCATCCACGCCCCCTTTGACGGCTCCAAGCTCCGCTTTACCTTTGATAATTACTGCGGCAGCGAACCCGTCACCATCACCCGGGCTTCTGTCGCCATTGCAAGTGCAGACAGCAATCCATTCAAGGATTTGACCTGCCCTGTGGATGATCACACCATTACCCCCATCACCTTCGGCGGCAAAGAGGCCGTCACCATGGGCGCGGGCGAAACCGTCCGAAGTGACGAGGTTACCCTTTCCGTCCATGCAGGGGACACCCTGTGTGTCAGCTTCTATTTTGAAGATTTCACGCTGATGCAAAGCGCCGTTCTGGTGACCGGTGCCCTCAGCCGGGGCTACTTCAGTCTGTGCGATGGAGTCAGCACTCCCGCACTGGATACGGAAATTACCAAGACGACAAACTGGTTTTACTTCTTGAGCACTGTGGACATTCTTACGGACGAGGAAAATCGTGCCATTGTCTGCTATGGCGACTCCATCACCGCTCAGGACTGGCCGGATGATCTGACATTGCGGCTGGCAGAAAATTACCCCCATACCGCCGTCATCCGCCGCGCCGCCAGCGGCACTCGGATTCTGCGGCAGTATTCCTGCATCACCTATGACAGCTACGGTCTGAGCGGTAAAAACCGATTCTCCCATGAGCTGCCCGTAGCCGGTGCCGACACCGTGATTATCCAGCAGGGCATCAATGACATTATTCACCCCGTTGGCAGTGATGTGAACATCTTCCGCCCAATGAGCGACCTGCCCACTGCCCATGATTTGATTGAGGGTCTCACCGACTATATCCGTCAGGCGAAAGCCATGGGGCTGCGGGTCTATCTGGGAACGCTGCTGCCCATTGAAGGGTGGCGCACCTATGCTCCGTTCCGGGAGCAACTGCGCCAAAGAGTCAATGAATGGATGCGCACCACAGAGCTGTCTGACGGCTGCATCGACTTTGACGAGGCTGTGCGGGATAAGCGCAATCCCCTTGCCTTTGCCGAGGGCTTTGACAGCGGCGACCATCTACACCCCGGCAAGGCTGCCTACCGGGCTATGGCAGAAGCTGTCCCCGAAGAAATTCTGAAATAGAATCATTGCCCCTGCCCCACCGGCAGGGGCGTTTTTGCGGATAATGAAATCTTTAACTCGCTTCGTTCGTTGTCATCCGTCATCAGAGTGGTGACTTTAGGTGAAAGCGCCGATTTAAGCAGGCAAAAAACTGATGTCTGATGTCTGATAACTGGAACTTTAACGGCTACGCCGTTAAAGCTTCCTTATCCCCCATTTCAATCAGGAGATTCCAATGATATTCCGAAAATATGTATATTTATTATTGCGAAAGAGGGTATCATTTGCTATAATGAATTGAATCTGTCCTCAGGAGGTGCTCAAATGGGAAAGAGTATTGCAAAAGTATTCCGCCCGGGACGTTTAATCTTTATTATCATCATGGCCGCATTCTGCGCCGCCACATTTCTGATTGGGCAATATGCACTGGCGCTCATAGAAGCCATTGTCACCATTCTGACTGTCGGTGTCTTCGCCACGGGCTTCCGTGGCCGTGACCGCAGAGTCAATCAGTATCTGCAGTCCCTGCCGAACACCTTGGAAGCCACCTCCAACGGAGAAGCCCCCCTGCCCTCCGTGCTGGTTCGTCTGGGGGACGATGCAATCCTCTGGTGCAATCACAGCTTCAGCCATCTCACCGGGGTGAACGAAAACATGGTAGAGCCCCTGCTTTCCGAGGTTCTGCCCGGTCTGTCCACCGACTGGATTAGCGACGGAAAGCCGGAATTCCCCGGAGATATCGCGCTGAATGGGCGGCGCTACCGTGTCTACGGCAGCAGCTTCCGTGCCGAGGATTCCCGGGGTACCAAGCTTGCCGTGCTGTACCTAAGCGATATGACGGAGCTTGCCATGATTAAGGATGAATACATCCGCTCCCGCCCCGTGGTATCCATCATTCTGGTTGATAATTACGAAGAGCTGACCAAGAACCTTACGGAGGGAGCCATTGCTTCCTTAAGCGCCAAGCTCAACGAAGCCATTGCCAAATGGACCGAGGATTATCACGGACTGCTTCGCAGAACGGAGCGTAACCGTTTCCTCTTCATCTTTGAAAAGCGGGATTTAAACCGTGCAATGGAGGATAAATTCTCCCTGCTTGAGGATGTGCACCGAATTACCAGTCCCTCCGGGCTGCCGGCCTCCATCTCCATGGGCTTGGGCGTGGACGGTGTAAACTTCGAAGAGAGCTATAATTTTGCAGACTTAGGCATTGAAATGGCACTCAGCCGGGGCGGCGATCAGGCCGTCATCAAGAACCGCATGGATTTCACCTTCTTCGGCGGACGGAGCAAGGAAGCCGACTATTCCAGCAAGGTTCGCTCCCGTGTTACTGCCAATTCCCTGATGGAGCTTATTGGTCAGAGCGGTCATGTCTACATCATGGGTCACCGCAATGCAGACTTGGATGTGCTGGGCGCTGCCATGGGCGTTGGATGCCTGTGCCGCAAGAAGGGCAAGCGTTTCTCCATTGTACTGGATGAAAACGCCAACTCCTGCGGAAAACTCTTGGATGAAATCAAGGAAATCCCTGAATATCGGGATGCATTCATCTCCGGTCAGGATGCACTGCTGATGTGCGATAACCGCAGTATCCTGATTGTGGTGGACACCAACCGTCCCGAGCAGGTGGAAAACAAGCCACTGCTGGAGGCTGTGTCCAAGGTCTGTGTCATCGACCACCATCGCAGAGCTGCCGACTATATTAACCCCGTGGTTGTCAACCTGCATGAGCCCTACGCCTCCTCCGCTTCGGAGCTGGTCGCGGAGCTTCTGACCTATGCAGTGGACTCCGAGGATGTGCTCCCCATCGAGGCAAAGAGCCTGCTTGCAGGTATCTGCCTGGACACCAAGTTCTTCAATGTCCGCACCGGTGAGCGTACCTTTGAGGCCGCTGCCGCCCTACGCAGACTGGGCGCAGACCCCACGCAGGTTAAGGTCTTACTGCAGAGCGACTTCCGCCACACCATGGAAAAATATCACATCATTCAGGCCGCAAGACTCTACCGCGACGAGATTGCCATTGCCGCGCTGCCGGAGGCAACCACCCGGGTGCTGGCGGCGCAGGCTGCCGATGACCTGCTGAACATCACCGGCATCACCGCTTCCTTCGTGGTCTACCCCGATGAGGAAGCCGTCGTAATCTCCGCCCGCTCCATCGGAAACGCCAATGTGCAGATGATTCTGGAGCCTCTCGGCGGCGGCGGAAATGCCGCAACTGCCGGTGCGCAGGTCAAGGGCGAAAGCTTCCAGACCGTTCTGGACGACCTGATTGCATCCATCGACAAATATTTTGAAGCTTAATCACAGAAATGAGGTAACCATTATGAAAGTCATTCTTTTACAGGATATCAAGGGCAAGGGCAAGAAGGGGCAGATGCTGGAGGTCTCCGACGGCTATGCCAGAAACTTCATGCTGCCCCGCAAGCTGGCTGTCGAGGCAACCACCGATGCCGTCAACACCATGCGCATGAACGACAAGGCCACCGCCGAGCGCATTGCCCGTGAAAAGGCAGAGGCTCTGGCAGTGTCCAAAAAGCTTCGCGAACTCACCGTCACCGTCACCGCCAAGGGCGGCGGCGCAGGCAAGCTCTTCGGCTCCGTGACCAATCAGGAAATTGCGGATAGCCTGAAAGCACAGTCCGGCATTGCGCTGGACAAGCGCAAAATCGTTCTGAACGATCCCATCAAAAATGTGGGTACTTACACCGTCACCTGCAAGCTGGGCTACGAAATCACCGCACCCCTGACCGTGAAAATCGTGGAGGGCTGATTTTCTGCCTACTAAGATAGAAAGGAGCAAACAACATGGATGAAGAATTGCTGAGCCGCCGTGCGCCTCAGTCTCTGGAAGCTGAGCAGTCCGTACTGGGTTCCATTCTGATTGACAGCCGATGTGTTGCCGATGTGATTGGCATTGTAAAGCCCGATGACTTCTACCTGGAGCAGAATCGGGAAATCTATGAAGCCATCTACACCATGTTCAATTACTCCCAGACCATCGATGCGGTGACGGTGCTGGACAAGCTCAGAGAGCTTGGCTATCATCACGACAACTCCCGTGACTACATCATGCAGCTCATGGAAATCACCCCCACCGCCGCCAATGCCGCCCGCTACGCCGGCATCGTCCGGGAGAAGGCCATGCTCCGCTCTCTGGGCGAGGCAGGCTCGGATATCACCGAGATGGTATATGAGCAGAAGGGCACCCCCTCTGAGATTCTGGAATCGGCGGAGAAAAAAATCTACGCCCTGCGAAACGGTGAGCACGGTGACTCCCTTGAGCACATCGGTACCACCCTGCACCGGGTATTTGATCGGCTGAATGAACTGAGCCAGAGTGACTCTGCAATCCCCGGCCTTTCCACAGGACTGCGGGATTTGGACACCCGAATCAACGGTCTGAACAAATCCGACCTTTTGCTGATTGCAGCCAGACCCGCTATGGGCAAGTCCGCATTCTCGCTGAATCTGGCGCTGAATGTGGCTAAAAAATACAAAAAAACCGTTGCAATCTTCAACCTTGAGATGTCCCGCGAGCAGCTGGCCATGAGACTGCTGTCCTGTGAAAGCTTCGTTGACAGCAAGAAGATGGCAACGGGCAAGCTCACCGACGAGGAATGGACAAAGCTGTGCATGGCATCCAGTGTGCTGAGCCAGACGGACATCCGTATTGACGACAACCCCTCCGTCACCGTGGCGGAAATCAACGCCAAGTGCCGCCGACTGGACAATCTGGGACTGGTTGTCATCGACTACCTCCAGCTGATGACCGGCTCCGGCTACGGCAAGGGCAATGACGGCAACCGTGTCGCCATTGTGGGTGATATCTCTCGCTCCTTGAAGATTATGGCAAAGGAACTCAATGTTCCCGTTATCTGCCTGAGCCAGCTGTCCCGTGCGGTGGAGAGCCGCACCGACAAGCGCCCCATTATGTCCGACCTTCGTGAATCCGGTGCTATCGAGCAGGATGCGGATGCCATTCTGTTTTTGTACCGTGACGAATACTATAACCCCAACACCGAGGATCAGGGTGTTGCCGAGTGCATTGTGTCCAAGAACCGCCACGGTGAGACCGGCACGGTAAAGCTCCAGTGGGTACCCCAGTATCAGACCTTCACCGACAGGGAGTGGAAGCATGCTGAATAAGCTGGCCGCCGCTCTTCGCAAGTATCGCATGATTGAACCCGGCGAAGAAATCATCTGCGCCGTCTCCGGCGGAGCGGACTCCATCGCCCTGCTCTTTGCCATGAAGCTATTAACGGATGTGTGGGATTTTAAGCTCTCCGCCGCCCACTTTAACCATCATCTGCGCGGGGCGGAATCGGACAGGGACGAAGCCTTTGTCCGTGACTTCTGCGCCCGCTATGACATTCCCCTCTATGTGGGAGGTGCCCACATTACCTCGGGCAAAAAGGGGCTGGAAGCCAGTGCAAGGGATGCTCGCTATGCATTCTTTCGGACACTTCCCGGCAAGATTGCCACCGCCCACACTGCCGATGATAACGCCGAAACCATCCTCATGCATCTGGTTCGGGGCACGGGGCTGAAAGGGCTGGGAGGCATCACACCGAAGACTGACACGCTCATTCGTCCCATGCTGGATGTTACCCGGGAGGATGTGGAAAGCTTTCTGGCGGAATATGCCCTTTCCCACATTGAGGACAGCTCCAATGAAAGCGATGCATTCCTGCGCAACCGCATTCGCCACAATGTTATGCCCCTGCTGAAAGCCGAGAATCCCCGTTTTTCCCGGAATATGACCGTCATGGCGCAAAATTTGCGGACGGACGAAACCTATATAAGCACCTCCCTGCTTCCCGAAATGCCCGGAGTTCATGAGCTTCGCACGCTCCATCGGGCAGTGCGGCTTCGCTACCTGGAGCGTTTTCTTAAGCAAAACGGCGTACCCGAGCCGGAAATCAGCCATCTGGAAGCTATGGATGCACTGATTTTCAATGACAACCCCTCCGCAATGGGGCATTTCCCCGGAGGTGTCACCATCGCACGGCAGTATGACACGCTTGTAAGAATCACATCCGCCGAGCCGATTCACGAAATCCCCCTGCCCACAGATGGCAGCATCACCGTGGGCGGCTACCATATCACCGTCTTGCGTGGCTCCGACAAGCTTACCTACAGTGAGTTTTCTGTCGTTCCAAAGGGGCAGATGATTGTCCGCGCCCGCAAAAGCGGGGATGAGATCCGATTGCACGGCGGCACAAAGAGTCTCAAGAAGCTCTTCGTTGACCGAAAAATTCCGGCAGCCATGAGGCCGCAGATTCCCGTCATCGCAGATTCCCTCGGCATTCTGGCCGTTGCGGGCATCGGCGCAAATCTTGACCGGGTCGGCTCCGGCGAAGAAGCCGTGACCATCCTCATTTCAGAAAACATACCGATAAAATAAACAGATTCGGAGGAAAACAGCATGGAAAACGATATTGAGCAGGTTCTGATTACCGAGCAGCAGTTAAAAGACAAAATTGCCGAGCTTGGTGAAATTCTGACAAAAGAATACGAGGGCAAAAATCCCGTGATTGTGGGCGTACTCAAGGGTGTGGTGGTTTTCTACGCCGATATGGTGCGCGCCATCAAGACAAAGTGTCAGATGGATTTCATGTGGATTTCCTCCTATGCCGGCACCAACTCCACAGGCTCTATGGATGTAAAGAAGGATGTCAGTGTGGACATTAAAGGCCGTCATGTGCTGATTCTGGAGGATATCTTCGACACCGGCAATTCTCTGGACTTCACTTACCGTCACCTCCTCGCCAAGGAGCCCGCCTCCTTAAAAATCTGCACTCTGCTTGACAAGCCCTCCCGCAGAAAGGAAGGCATCACCTTGCAGGCTGACTTTGTCGGCTTCACCGTGCCCAATGCATTCGTTGTGGGCTATGGCCTTGACTACAATGAGCACTACCGCAATCTGCCCTATGTGGGCGTTCTGAAACCCGAGGTTTACAGCAAGTAAGCCCACTGCGCAAAAGGAGAAAAAGAGTTGAATAACCGCAAACTACCCATGATTATTTACCTGCTCGTGCTGATTGTGGTGCTGAGCTGGGCAAACAATCTGTTCACCAGAGACAGCGCGCCTCTGACCTACTCTCAGGTGGTGGATTTACTGAAAAATGAGCAGATTAAATCCTTCGTTGTGAAGGATGATACCATCCGCCTCAATCTGTATTTCCCCATGAACGGTTCGACCACCGTGACCACCACCCTGGCAAGCCCCGAGACCTTCCGTCTGGAGTATCACGAATTGCTGGAGCAGCAGCGTGAGGCCGGGATTCTGGAAAGCTACGACTTCCGCCCCACCGAAGGGTTCTCCCCTTATTCCATCGTCCTGCCCGCTCTGATTGTGGGTGTGGTACTGCTGTTTGTGTGGGCCATGATGATGGGCCGCATGAACAACACCAACCCCTTGCAGAATTTCGGCAAGGCCAGAGCCGTAAACGGACTGCCCGATGGCAAAAAGGTTACATTTGACGATGTGGCCGGTGCAGACGAAGAGAAGGAAGAGCTGCGGGAGGTCGTGGACTTCCTGAGAAATCCCGATAAGTACACCGCCATCGGTGCCAAAATTCCCCACGGCATGCTGCTTGTAGGCCCTCCCGGCACGGGCAAGACCCTGCTTGCCAGAGCCGTTGCAGGAGAAGCCGATGTGCAGTTTCTTTCCATCTCCGGCTCCGACTTTGTGGAAATGTATGTAGGTGTCGGTGCCAGCCGTGTGCGTGACCTTTTCGATCAGGCTAAGAAGGTTGCCCCCGCCATTATTTTCATCGATGAAATTGATGCCGTAGGCCGCAAGCGCGGCTCCGGCATGGGCGGCGGCCACGATGAAAAAGAGCAGACTCTGAATCAGCTCCTTGTGGAAATGGACGGCTTCGGCCACACCGAGGGTGTCATCGTCATGGCGGCAACCAACCGCCCCGACATTCTTGACCCCGCTCTGCTCCGCCCCGGCCGCTTTGACCGACAGATTCAGGTCAATGCCCCCGATGTAAAGGGGCGTGAGGAAATCCTGAAGGTTCACGCCAAGAACAAAAAACTGGATGCCGATGTCAACCTCAAGACCATTGCCCGCTCCACCTCCGGCTTTACCGGTGCCGACCTGAGTAATCTCCTCAACGAAGCTGCCATCATGGCCGCCAAGGCCGAGCGCCCTGTGCTGACCATGGAGGACATCAACGAATCCATGATGAAGATTGTGGCAGGCCCCGCAAAGCACAGCCATGTGGCCTCCCGCAAGGATTTGCGCACCACCGCCATCCACGAGGCCGGTCATGCCGTGGCCATGTACCGTCTGCCCACCCACGACCCCGTGCGGCAAATCTCCATCGTGCCCAGAGGCAGAAGTCTGGGTGCAACCTGGTATCTGCCCAAGGAGGACAGCTCCAATCTGACCCGCAATGAAATGTATGAGCAGATTGTGGGGCTGCTGGGCGGCAGAGTTGCGGAAGCACTGTTTGTCGGAGATATCTCCGTGGGTGCCAGCAACGATATTGACCGCGCGACCAAACTGTCCAAGGATATGGTTGCCCGCTACGGTATGTGTGAAAAGCTGGGCACCGTCAGCTATCTGGACGACGGTGAGGTATTCATCGGCAGAGACTACCAGACCACCAAGAGCTATTCCGAGAAGGTTGCCGGAACCATCGACGAGGAAATCAAGGCACTCATTGACAGAGCTTACGCACAGTGCGAGGAGATTCTGCGCACCGATTCCGAGAAGCTCATGGGTGTTGTGGATTACCTCATGGAGCACGAAACCATCACGGGTGCTCAGTTTGAGGATCTGATGGAAGG
>JAZRVX010000195.1:0-1323 GCA_045599455.1 Faecousia sp.
TGGACTGTCATAACCTTCAGCCCCTGTCCCAACTGCATCACGCCCATAAGGGCAATGCCGGACTGTGAGGCTATGTCAAGGAATGGCAGCGCACCCTGTGTGATTTTTCCGATTTTGTCCTTGACCCCGTCAATCTCCATCTGCAGCTGCTTCATCCGTCCGGGATCAGTATTTGCAAGAGCCTCGTTCATCCCGCCGACGCTCTCCGCTACAACAGCCGCAAGAGTAGCGGCCTTTTCCTCCTCCGTTCCGAACTTCAAGATTTTCTCCTGAACCTCATCGAATGAATAGCCGTAGCGGCTGAGTGCGGAGGTCTGTCCCTCCATCACCTTGCCGAGCATTGTCGCAATGGCCACCGCCGACTCCTGTGTGGCGTTAACGCCATACTGCTGCGCCAGCATATCATTCAGGACAGGGATAAGCGTCTGGAGTGATGAAGACAGGCCGAGGTATGTACCAAGCTCCTGCGCCCCGGCCATGGCGACATCGTCCTCCACAACACCAAGTTTTTCCTGTGCGGAGCATAGGTCCACTATACTCCGGATTTCATCATCAGAGGCGTCCATCGTATTCCTCATGACCTGAGTCAGACGCGCCTCCGCAACGGCATAGTCATTATATCCCTGGGCGAGTCCCTTTATGGTGCCGTCAACCTGACGGAGGACATCCATTGCCGCGCTGAATGCCTGTGTACTCTGCCCGGCATTGACAAGATCACCGCTCAAACCCTCAATGGATCCGCGCACCTGACGTATCACCTCATCGGCATCCTTCAGGGAGAGGTTCATCTGGCTGACAACCCCTGTGGCCTTATCCTTGAACTCTATGGTAAACTCTATATTCTTATCCATCGTGACTAATTTATTGCGCCCATCTTGCGCTTGGCAGCTTCAAAACGCTCCTTGTCGGAAAGCCCGGCAACCTCCCTGTCCCAAGCATCCTCCTCGACCGGCTCCACCTCCCACGGGAACGGCATGAAGTCCTTTATCTTTGGTTTGTCCTTCAGGTAAGGGAGCATTATGCTGTACGCAAGCACCCTTGTCTGTGACCATTCGGACTGTTGAGCCATTTCGTGGCTCTCGTATATCCTTGAAAACTCGGATGGGGAGCACCGGCAAAAGTCATCATAACTCATCCCGATGCTCCCCAGCGCGATTCCTAACAGTTCCTCAATATCAGGCTGAGTGCCCGTTATTCGTTTTTTTTTGAGTCATCCTGTTTGCTTATTGAGTCGTTGAACTCGCCGAGTGCATCCAACGAGCAGGAGTCCGCAAATTCCATGAGGGAAAGCGGGAACTCCTTGTGCTGCGCCGCACACGCGCT
>JAZRVX010000196.1:0-1154 GCA_045599455.1 Faecousia sp.
CTCGTCATTATACTTTTTTTCACTTACCGTCTGTCTGGTTCTTCATTTTTACAGACGGGTCGCACAGCATCCGAAGCTGCGAGGACTGATGCTTGCCCTCGCGTTTATGGAAGCGCTTCTTGTCATGCTGCGCGGGATCAAGTACAGCGTTTTCGGAAGCATCCACTTCCTTTCCCGCTATTCATGGTATCTGTTTTTCATTCCCATGCTGTTCATCCCCGTGCTGCTGTTCTACATATCCCTGTATATCGACGCGAAGGACGAACGGCAGGTCAGAAAAAGATGGGGCTGGGTAGCGGTCGTAACCGTGCTTCTGATCCTTCTTGTTTTTACCAATGACTTTCACCAAATGGTCTACGGGTATAATCCCGGTTTTGACAACTGGGATCTGGATTATTCCCACGGGTGGGCCTTTGCCGTTGTCACGGCATGGGAATATGGCTTCTACGTCATATCGGTGGTTATTCTGATCGTCAAGTGCAGTATCTCAAAAGTAAAGAATCAGGCATGGCTGATCCTGATCCCCTTTGTTATCGGTATTACGATGATCGCGCTCAAATTCGCGGATGCCATGCCGAAGATCAACGGCATTACTCTGACACAGTTCCCGGAAACGCTCTGCTGCATGGTGGCGGGTGTTCTGGAATGCTGTATGCAGCTTGGTATGATCCCGACCAACGAAAATTACCGTGGGCTGATGAAGGAAACCTCGGTTCGTGTACAGATCACCGACCGGGACGGAAACGTGATCTACAAATCCAATGCGGCAAAGGAGCTGACAAAGGAACAGTTTTCAGCGCCGGACAAGGCAAGGATCGGAGAACACACCATTCTCAGAAAAATGGACATCCCCGGCGGCTATGGTTTTTGGGAGAACGACGTTACGGAGCTTGATAAGCTGAACGAAGAGCTGGCGGAAACCGGCGAAGCGCACTCGGAGGAAGCAAGGCTTGTACAGCTTCAAAACGAGCTGAAAGAAAAGCAGGCAAAGATCGACCAGCGAACGGCTGTCTATGATACGATCGCCAGACGCTCACAGAATCAGTCGATGGCTATATCCCCCATTTCCGAAGAGGCGCTCAGGTCAGACGATCCGGGCGTAAAGGACAGATGCCGGAAACACATTGCGCTGCTCGGCGCGTATATCAAGCGCT
>JAZRVX010000197.1:0-28463 GCA_045599455.1 Faecousia sp.
GAGCAAGCGCAGCGATGCCGTGCCCGGTGCCATCGCCGCCGGCTGTGATATGTTCCTGTTTGCCAACGATGTGGAAGAGGACATCGGCTTTGTCAAAGCCGCTCTGGAAGACGGCCGCCTGACCATGGAGCGCCTGAACGACGCTGTCACCAGAATCCTGGCTATGAAGGCACACCTGAACCAGAACAAGGAAGAAGTCCGCATCCCCTCCCCCGCCCTCATGGAGAAGGTGGGCTGCGACGAGCACAAGGCCTATTCCGTCCAGGCCGCCGACGAGTGCATCACCCTGGTCAAGGACACCCGCAAGAATCTGCCCATCAATCCCGCCGAAAAGAAGAAGTGCTTCCTGGTGTATGTGGGCTCCTCCCCCGTGTCCAAGGGCTGGAATGGTGACCCCGTCAAGCAGATGGTCATTGAGGAGCTGGAAAATGCGGGCTTCGAGGTGGATGTCTGCCCCAACTTCCATGAACTGGAAATCCAGAACGGCGTTTCTTTCTGGAACATGGTCAAGATGATGGATCACAGCCCCCGAAAAGGCTTCGTGGAAAACCACGACTTTGCCCTGCTGGTCATCAATGTGAAGGGCTACGCTCAGGAAAACTGGGTGCGCCTGCGCTGGAGCTGCAACCACTCCATGGAGCTGCCCTGGTACAATGAGGAAATCCCCACCATCGGCATGAGCCTGAACTACACCAACCATCTGATTGATGTTCCCCAGATGCGCACCTTCATCAATGCCTACGCCCCCACCCGTGACCATGTGCGTGCCGCCATCGCCAAGATGACGGGCAAGTCCGAATTCAAGGGTCACGCCGAAGACTATGTCTTCTGTGACCGCTGGGATGCCAGACTGTAATTTTATCTCCCATGCCCCCTGCGTAAAACGCAGGGGGCATTTCAGCTTGTCAAAAAAGCCTGAAATAGGAAGTCATTGCGAGACCATTTCGCAGAATGGTCGTGGCAATCCGTTTCTAAAACTGTACTTTTTATCGAAAAAATTGGATGAAAACGCAATATTTGGGGGAACGGATTCCCACGGTCGCTGCGCTCCCTCGGAATGACCGTCTTACGGAAGTTGGTTACTCGTCGAAAGCTCCCTTTTATCATGCCCGAGAGGATAACCGGCTCCGCCCTTGCCTTTTGAGGGCAGCTATGGTAGAATGGAAAAAATATTCGTAAAGCGGGTCTTACCATGGATTTTGACAATACCCAACTGAAAATCGATTTGGATGCCGTTGCCGACAACTTCCGCGCCGTATGTGAAAAGGCGCACACCGCCGTCATGGCCATCATCAAGGCCGACGCCTACGGTCACGGCGCTGTGACCATCGCAAAGCTTCTGGAATCGCAGTGTGCTTTCTTCGGTGTCAGCTCCATGTTGGAGGCGCTGGAGCTGCGCAATGCAGGTATCACCCGCCCCATCCTGATTCTGGGACCCGTGAGCCGCGCCGCCTATGAGTCCGCCATCGAGCAGGATATCCGCCTGTGCATCTTCCGCTATGACGATGCCGAGGTACTGAGCCGTGAGGCACAGCGCCTTGGAAAATCCGCCGTGATTCACTTCGCCGTGGACACGGGCATGAGCCGTATCGGTTTTCAGGTGGCGGAGGATTCTGCCAATGACTGCGCCCGCATTGCCCGCCTCCCGGGGCTTGTCTGCGAAGGACTGTTCTCCCACTTCGCCACCGCCGACAGTGCCAACCTCAGCCGCACCGAGGCGCAGGCTCGGCGCTTTGCGGATTTCGATGCCATGCTGCGCGCCCGGGGGGTCGTCATCCCCATCCGCCATCTGGATAATTCCGCCGGCATTATGAACTATCCCCACAGCTATGAGATGGTGCGCTCCGGCATTATCACCTACGGTCTTTACCCCAGTGACGAGGTTGACCCGGCGCTTTTGAACCTGCGCCCCGCCCTGTCATGGGTCAGCCATATCAGCCATGTGAAAGCCCTTCCCGCCGGGCGGGAAATCAGCTACGGCGGTACCTTCACCACCACCCGCCCCACCCGGGTCGCCACCGTGCCTGTGGGCTATGCCGATGGATACCGCCGCAATCTTAGCGGTAAATTCCATGTGCTCATCTGCGGCAGGAAAGCTCCCATCTTAGGCCGCGTGTGTATGGATCAGCTCATGGTGGATGTGACGGATATTCCCGAGGCAAAGCTCGGAAGCCTCGTCACCCTGATTGGGTGCGACGGCGATGCGCACATCAGCGTGGAGGAGATTGCCGCCGCTGCCGACAGCTTTAACTATGAATTTGTATGCGGCATCAGCCGCCGTGTCCCCAGAGTCTACCTGCAAGGCGGCTCCGTGGTCAGCACGGTGCGCTATCTGCTGTGAGAGGTATGCGCATGTACGAGAAGAAAAGCCGCACACTGCTGATTGTTCTTGCCGCCATCACCGCAGTGCTCACACTACTGACCGCCGGGATGTTCCTGACCTTACGAAAGCTGGAAGCGGATATTGCTCTGCGCCCTCCCGTGCCGGAAGCACCCCAGCGCACCGATGTGCTGACGAACCCCGCCGTGTCCACCATGACCCTCAGCGCCACCGGTGATATATTGCTTGCCCAGCCCATTCTGGACTACTGCCGCATGGAGGATGACAGCTATAATTTCACCCACATCTTCCGATATCTGGCTCCCTACTCCCGCGCCGCAGGCATCAGCACCATTGACCTCGTGACCACCTTGGGCGGGCCGAAAACCGATGGTTATACAGGACTTCCCAAGTACAACTCCCCGGACAGCATCGTCAAGGCTCTGGCCGATGCGGGCTTTGATGCCGTGCTCACCGCCAACTCCCACTGCTATGAGGATGGGCTGGCCGGTGTGAAGCGCACTGCCGATACACTGCGCAAATCCTACCTCTTTCCCATCGGCACCACCCATGACAAAAATAAGCCCACATGGAAGGTGCTGGAATCGAACGATATCAAAGTCGGCCTGACCTGCTATACCTTTGAAACCGATGACAGCTACCCTGCCATGCCCAGCATCAACGGCAAGCTCTTTGACCGGGAAAGCATCGCCTATGTGGATACCTTCTCCTCCGATAATCACGATGGTTTCCTGATTGAGGCCGAGGAGCGGCTGGCGCTTATGAAGCAGGCCGGTGCCGAGGTAAGTGTGATTTTCATGCACTGGGGCGAAGAATTCTCCTTGGAACCCACCGAGGAGCAGAAGCAGCTTGCCCAGCGCCTGTGCAACATGGGCTTTGATGTGATTCTCGGCACCCATCCCCATGTGATTCAGCCCATCCATGAGCTGACGAGTGAGCATAATCCCAACCATCATGCCATCGTCTGCTATAGTCTCGGCAATGCGGTGTCCAACCAGCGGCAGGGCTACGGCAAGCCCCTGACCACCGCCCATACCGAAGACGGCATGATGCTGAACCTAACCTTTGCCAAGTACGCAGACGGAAGTGTCTACACCGAGAGCGTGTCCGCACTGCCCTACTGGGTGAATATGCGCTCCGAAAGTGAACCGGCCACCTACACCATTATCCCGCTGGATGGAGCCAACCGAGCAAACTGGGCATCCGACTTCGGGCTGAGCAAGGATAACCTCAAGCAGGCGCAGAGCTCTTTCGATCGCACCATGGCGATTCTGAATCCTGCTATTACGACCATCAACACCCGCCTGCAAAATGCCGCGCACAGCCGTGCGTACACCTCTGCTCTGGATGAATAAGCAAGCCTTCCCCAAGGGGAAGACTTCAGACTGTCAAGAAAGTCGAAATCGTCAAAAAATCAAAGTAAGCGCAATCACCCATTTACTTTTATAATCAAATTTCAAAAAACCGGATTTATGTTATGCATAAATTGCAAAAAATCTTGCTGCGCAAGGATTTTTGACTTACTGCGAAAACTTTGTCTTACCGTACCCATGTACGCCTACAGACAAAGTTTTCTTGTATTTCGGCTTTCTTGGCAGTCTGTCAGCGTGTCAAAACAAGTTTTGACACGCCAAAGCCTTCCCCCGGGGGAAGGCTTTTTCTTTCGGTATACTGCGCAAAAAGTCTTTGTTCCTGCTCTACCCGTCCGATTCTTCCCGCGGCGGAAAGCTGTGGTAGGTCTTCCCGGGGCGCAGAGTCATGCCCCGCAGTGTCACCAGCTCCGACACGGTGACAAACCGATAGCCCCGGACTTGCAAACTGTCCACAATGTCCAGCGCCGCATCCACGGAAGAATCGGACATATCGTGCATCAGAATCACTGCGCCGTCTTTTACCTCCGAGAGGATGGTTTTCTCAATCCCCGCGCGGTCATCCGTCGCCCAGTCCCGGGGATCCACCGACCAGTTCAGGATGGACATGCCCTTCGCCTCGGCCACCTGCCGCACACCATCGGAGCAGCAGCCTCCGGGCGGGCGCAGGAGCCGCACCCGGGTGCCCTCGGGAAGCGCATCCAGCATGGCAGTGATTTCCTCGTCAATCCTGCGCCGCCCCATGGGCATCATGCTGCTGTGGCTGTCGCCGTGACAGCCGATTTCGTGGCCGCCGTCTGTAATTTTCGCCGCTAAATCCGGGTATTCCCGCAGTCGGTAGCCGCACAGAAAGAAAGTCGCCCGGGCATCGCGCTCGGAAAGTCCCTCCAGAAGCCGCTCAGTATACTGCCCGGAGGGGCCGTCATCAAAGGTCAGCGCCACATATTTTCGGCCTGCCGCCCCGGGAAAGGACAGCACCATCAGGGCGCACAGAGTAAGAGCACATATTTTTCGATACATGGGAACCATCCTTTCTGTAATTGACGAAGAATTATAAATGGGGTATAATATATATTCAGAAACAGAAAGCTTGGGAAGAAGGTGCGCCATGGATTTTTTATGTCCGACCTGCGGCAAAAAACTTACAAAGCAGGAGCGCACCTATGTATGCGCCAATCGGCACAGCTTTGACATTGCCCGTCAGGGCTATGTGAATCTGCTGACTGCCGAGCGCAGGCACTCCGCCGCCCCCGGCGATACCTTGGAGCAGGTGCGAAGCCGCCGCGCATTTTTAAGCAGGGGCTTCTACACGCCCATCAGCCGAGCCTTAAACGAAATGGCAGCGCGCCGGGGTGCCCGGGGAGAGCTTCTGGACGCAGGCTGCGGCGAGGGCTATTACTCGGCTTCTCTCGCAAAGCACTGCGGCCTGAATCTCACCGGCGTGGATATCTCCAAAGAAGCGGTGCGCTATGCCGCCGCAAATTACAAGGATGCCGCATGGCTGTGCGCCTCGGCGGCTCATCTGCCGGTGGCGGACGAAAGCGTAGATGTGCTCACCAGTCTTTTCGCCGTAACCATGCCGGAGGAATTTAAGCGGGTGCTGAAAAAAGATGGCCTTTTCTTTCAAGTGCTGGCGGCGCAGGATCACCTGCTGGGATTAAAGGGCATCATCTATGACAGCCTGATTATGAAGGAAAAGGACAGCGTGCCCGACCTGCCGGGCTTTTGCTTACAGGAGTCCGTGCCCATTCGGTTTACTTTTACCGTGGAGGGCGAACAGGTGATGAATCTGCTGTCCATGACACCCCATGTCTACCGCATCGGCAAGGCGGGCGCAGACCGCCTGCGTGCAACGGAAAGCCTTACCGACACAGCATCGTGCGTACTCAATGTTTACCGCAAGCTACGGGACTAACTTTCCCGAATCGTGTCGGAGCATACTGGAAATTAGTCGAATTCAGGAAGGAAAATACCAATGCTGGAAAAGATGCGCTCACTGCAAAACCGATATGAAGAGCTGTGCGCCAAGTCCGAACAGCCTGATTTTTACGCAGACCCCAAGAAAGCGGCCAAGCTCCTGCGGGAGAAGAATGACCTGCAGCCCATTGTGGAAACCTATCACGCCTACTGCGAAGCAGAAAAAACCATGGAAGAATCCCGTGAGCTGATGAGCGAACCGGAAATGAAGGAGCTTGCGCAGGAGGAATTTGCATCGGCAAAGGCTGCCAAAGAGGCGCTTTTTGAAAAATTACAGATTTTGCTACTGCCCAAGGATCCCAACGATGAAAAGTCCGTCATCGTGGAAATCCGCGGCGGCGTGGGTGGCGAGGAAAGTGCCCTGTTTGCCCACAGCCTGTTTCGTATGTACTCCATGTATGCGGCCTCCAAGGGCTGGAGCATTGAGCTGATGAACTACAATGAGACGGAGCTGGGCGGCGTGAAGGAAGCCGACTTCGTTATGAGCGGTGCCGGTGCCTACTCCCGGATGAAGTATGAATCCGGTGTCCACCGTGTCCAGCGCGTGCCGGAGACCGAGTCCGGCGGCCGTGTCCATACCTCCACAGCCACCGTGGCGGTGCTGCCGGAGATGGAGGAGGTGGATGTGTCCATCAACCCTGCCGACATTGAAATGCAGGTGTTCCGCTCCTCCGGTGCAGGCGGTCAGCACATCAACAAGACCTCCTCCGCCGTGCGCCTGATTCACAAGCCCTCCGGCATTGTGGTTTCCTGTCAAGAGGAACGCTCCCAAGTCCAGAACCGTGAAAAATGTATGCGTATGCTGGCCTCCAAGCTCTATGAAATCGAGCAGGAGCGGGTAAGCAGTGAAGTCACGGGTATGCGCCGGTCTCAGGTTGGCTCCGGTATGCGCAATGAGCGCATCCGCACCTATAATTTCCCCCAGGGGCGTGTCACCGACCATCGGGTGAACCTGACTCTCTACCGCATTGACTCCGTGATGGACGGGGATTTGGATGAAATTATCAACGCCCTTGCCACCGCCGACCAGGCGGAGAAGCTGAAAAACGCACAGTAAACTATTTATCGCGCCGTTTACAGGGGCAGCAGAGGCCTCCGTACTTGTCGCCCTGAGCGCAGCCGAAGAGCCCTCGTGCCATCGATGACTGACCGGTGGCGGGACTGCGCAGATTCTTCGACTCCGCAGGCAGGCCTGCTCCGCTCAGAATGACAGTAAGCGGAAACTTTGCACGAATACCAACCGCAGAAAAGAGAATTTTCATGGAATTTATCACCAATTCTCCGGAGGAAACCGAGAAAATCGGTGCCGCTCTGGGAAAATGTTTAACTCCCGGCACAGTCATTGCCTACCGGGGCGACCTCGGCGCGGGCAAGACCGCCTTCACCCGAGGACTTGCCCGGGGACTGGGCTATGCCGATGCCGTCACCAGCCCCACCTATACCATTGTCAATGAGTATCTGGGGGGCAGACTTCCGCTGTTCCACTTCGATATGTACCGCCTGCGCTCTGCCGATGACCTGTGGGATATCGGCTGGGATGACTACCTGGAGCGGGGCGGCGTATGCGCCGTGGAGTGGAGCGAGAATGTGGGCGATGCCATGGAAGATGCCGTCACCGTGGACATTGCCAAGTGCGGGGATTTTTCCCGCCGAATCACCATAGAAGGAGGGGACGCCCTTGCAGATTTTAGCCTTTGAGACCTCGGCCAAAGCCGCCTCCGTGGCCTATATGGAGGATGGCAAGCTCTTGGGGGAGAGCTATCAGAATACCGGGCTGACCCACAGCGCCACCCTGCTTGTCATGGCGGAGGATATGCTGAAACAACTGAATAAAACCGTAGCCGATGTGGATGCCGTGGCGGTGGCCGCAGGCCCCGGTTCCTTTACCGGGGTACGCATCGGCGTGGCGGCGGCCAAGGGCTTTGCCTGGGGACGCCAAATTCCCTGCGTTGGCACCTCCACCCTCGGCTCCATGGCGGTGGGACTGGGCGTGTACAGCGGCATCGTCTGCCCCGTGATGGATGCAAGGCGGGCACAGGTTTACAACGCTCTTTTCCGCATGGACTGTGGAAAATGTACAAGACTCACAGATGACAGAGCCATTTCCCTCAAGGATTTGGGTGAAGAACTCCAAAAATTTGCAGAGCCGATTTTTTTAGTTGGCGATGGTGCAAACTTATGTTATAATACACTGTTGAAAAGCGTACCCAATCTGGTGCTTCCCATGGAGTCCCGTATGCACCAGCGCGCGGTGGGTGTCGCTCTGGAAGCTGACAGGATGCTCGCCTCCGGCGGGGATTTTGACGGCGGGAAACTGGAGCCAAACTACCTGCGCCTGTCTCAGGCGGAGCGGGAGCGCATGGAGCGCCTCAATCAAGAAAAATAAAGGAGAAATTACTATGGCAGAAGTACATGTTTTGGATCACCCCCTTATTCAGCACAAGCTGGCCATCCTGCGTGATGAAAAGACCAGCGTCAAGGAGTTCCGTGAGCTCATCGGTGAGATTGCCGGTCTGATGTGCTACGAGGCCACCCGCAAGCTGCCCCTGCAGGAAGTGGAGGTTCAGACTCCCGTGGCTATGGCCAAGTGCCGGATGCTGGCAGGCAAGAAGCTGGCCATCGTCCCCGTCCTGCGCGCAGGTCTGGGCATGGTGGACAACATGGTTGCCCTGATTCCCTCTGCAAAGATTGGTCACATCGGCCTGTACCGTGACCCCGAGACCCACAAGCCCGTGGAGTACTACTGCAAGCTGCCCGAGGATATTGCAAACCGTCAGGTCTATGTGGTTGACCCCATGCTGGCCACCGGCGGCAGCGCCATTGCCGCCATCCAGTTCCTGAAAGACCGCGGCTGCAAGCAGATTATCATGATGAACATCATCGGCTGCCCCGAGGGTGTCAAGGCCGTTCAGGAAGCCCATCCCGATGTGGAGATTTATCTGGCCGCTCTGGATGAGAAGCTCAACGAGCACTGCTACATCGTGCCCGGTCTGGGCGATGCCGGCGACCGCATCTTCGGCACCAAGTAAGTTTGCTTAAAAAGTCCTGCCCGGCCGGGCAGGACTTTTTGTTGCACGAAAAGGCTTTCGGTGGTATAATAAATGTAATCATTGTACTATCGAAAGAAGAAAACGAGGAATTCCCATGGAACTGATTTACAAGATTTTTAAGCAGGATCCCGAAAGCCGCGAGGGTATTATTGCCACCACCTCCGGCCTCGGTATCGCCATCAATGTCCTCATTGCCGCCATGAAGGTGGTGGTGGGTCTCATGGCATCGTCCATCGCCATCGTGTCCGAGGGCGTGAACAATGCGGCGGATGCCTTGACCTCCGTGCTGACGCTGCTGGGCACCAAGCTTGCAGGCAAGCACCCCGACGAGGAGCATCCCTTCGGCTATGGCCGCGTGGAGTATCTGACCAGCCTTGTGATTTCCGTGCTGATTCTGGTCACGGGCGTTGAGATGCTGAAAAGCGCCGTGGAGCTTATCTTCCACCCGGAGGAGCTGAATATCTCCGTGGTGTCTCTGGTGCTGGTGGCCGTGTCCGCCGTGGTGAAATTCTGTCTGGGTGTGTACACCATCGCCATGGGCAAGAAAGCAAATTCCGGCGCGCTGGAGGCCGTGGGTCTCGACTGCCGCAACGATGCATTTGTGTCCGTGGTGACCATCGCCTCCGCCGTTGCATTTCTGGTCTTCGGGCTGTATGTCGATGCCTATGTGGGCGTGTTCACCTCCCTGTTGATTTTGAAAGCGGGCGTGGATGTGCTCAAGGACACGGTATCCGACCTGCTCGGCCGCCCCGGTGAGAAGGAGCTGGCAACCAAACTCTACCATGAAATCCGCTCCACCGATGGAATCCTGGGTGCCGCCGACATGATGCTCCATAACTACGGCCCCGATGCCTACTCCGGCTCTGTGAACATTGAAATCGACCACGATAAGACCGTGGGCGAGATTTACCAATTCCTGCACAAGCTCCAGCTTCGCATCATGTACGAGTACCATGTGGTCATGGTCTTCGGCATCTACGCTGTGGATAACGACCACGAAGAGGTCAAGGCCATCAACAAGTCCGTGGGCAAATTCGTCAGGGAAACCGACCATGTCAAGAGCTTTCATGCGGTGTATCTGGAGCCGGATACGGATATGCTCTACTGCGATTTGGTGGTGGACTATGAGCTTGCCGACTGGGACAAGCTCCGCGAGGACTTCACCGCCTACATGCTGGATTTGTACCCCGGCAAACAGCTGATGCTCACCATCGAAACCGAATTCGTATAAAACAGCAGCCCTGCATTCTCAAAATGCAGGGCTGTTTTGACACACTGCCAGACTGCCAAGGAAGTCGAAATACAAGAAAACTTTGTCTGTAGGCGTACATGGGCACGGTAAGACAAAGTTTTCGCAGTAAGTCAAAAATCCTTGCGCAGCAAGAACTTTTACACTATATGGTTTGCTTAAATCCCGATTTCTCGAAATTTTGTTATAAGCGCAAATGACTTTTTGTGCTTATTTGATTTTTGACGGTTTCGGCTTTTTTGACAGTCTGTGATGCAGCATATCATTTGATATGCTGCATCCTTTACGCTTTATTGCATCTTACTTATCAATATGCCTTTTGCAATCAATATGG
Organism: Faecousia sp.; assembly: GCA_045599455.1. Classification (GTDB taxonomy): domain Bacteria; phylum Bacillota; class Clostridia; order Oscillospirales; family Oscillospiraceae; genus Faecousia. The sequence goes on from JAZRVX010000197.1 coordinate 10,322, forward strand.
AAAAACAGATAATTCCCGCATAGGGCTGCCGGGTCAGAATAAATACAGCAGAAGCAGCTGTCGTCAGTGCGATTCCTGCGGCAGTCCTATGCCTACTCCAAACAGGCTTATCCAAACCGCTTAAAATTACCCCGCATATTCCGTTCAGTACGGTTATCATCACAAGTACGAAAAACAGATTTTTAATCCATTGCCGGATGCCTGACAACCCAAATAAAGGCACAGAAGCATCCGACCCATTTCCGAAAACAGGAACGAAAAGCAAGATGGCTATAAATACATCCAGCAGACTGCAAATATATCCGGCGAACTTACGCAAAGTGTCCTGCCTCTCATCATTCGCAGCGATGATGATTTCTTCTGCGCAAATCAAATCATCCATTGTTATGGAAAAGAACCTCGAGACTTCTTTCAGGGAATCTATACTCGGATATCCTCTTCCGGATTCCCACTTTGAAACTGCTGCTCTTGATACATAAAGCGCCTCGGCAAGTTCCTCTTGTGTAAGCCCTTTCGCCTTTCTCAGTTCCTGCAATTTTACGTTAAACTCCATTAACTCACCTCTATCATTTACGCACAATCCGTTTGCTCCGTAAAAACAACTGAAAATTGATAGAGCTTAAAAAGCCCCGCGCTGAGCAGCACCGCTCCGATGATATCCGTACACCAATGAACACCCGCAAGCAATCTTCCGGTCACCATAAAGAATGAAAAACAAGTCACAAAAATATGGATTGCTTTTTTATATGCCGAGCAGTTGCTTTTTCGGGCAACTCGGTATGTTAAGGTTGGCATGACGCTCAAAACCAATAGTGTTGTGGACGAGGGATAGGAAGCCTCCATCAATCCATCAATAAGTACGGGGCGATAGTTGATTGGAACGGCCTCAAAAAGCAAATACGAAAATATGACAATCACATAGTAAAATCCCAGAAGAATGATATCCTTGTCAACCTTGCATATGCTTCTTCGTTTTACAAGCTGAGTAAGTCCCAAAGCACCAAATAACAAGCAGATAAAAATTGGTACCAGCCCAAGCCAATCTGTGATGGTATAGATTGCCATATGGACACCTGTCAGTTTATGAAACCACATATTGACGGATGCCAGCCCAATCGTTGTCCCATTGACACCAACAGTCTGTACATCTACAGTCTGGATTAGGATTGTCCACGCCGCAAAAGCCAGCAGCCAGAAAATACTTGCAGAAAATTCTTTTTTCGCATTTTTCATATTCAATTCATCCTTTCGTAATGAACTTACGGAGCTTATTACGAAAGTAACAGGCGAATACGATTATTGCAAGAATCGTAGTGTAACATGCCCTGATACGATTCGTATCAGAGAGAAATCATCTGCTTTAAAGTCAACACATTGCAAATAAGCATGAAATCCTCCCCCATGGCGCAGACTCGATTTTCTGCTGTTTCAAGTATCTGCTCTATGGGGAGTATTTCGGCGCCATGTCGGCATTTTCAGAATCCGTCCGTATCCACGCTTTCGCCGGAATGGATATGCCGCGTATCCCATACAGGCAAAATCGCCGCCTCGGCTTGAGGCGGCGATTGCTGTACTGTTTTGCGGAATCCTCACGAAAGGCAGGGCATTTGTTTTACTGTGTGAAATCCTCCGGCTTTTTCACCGAGGGGATGAATGCCCGGGCGAGCCGTGCGGTGGTGCCGGACTTGGCGGCGAAATAGCCGATGATGCTGAAAGCCAGCGCCCCCAGGGCATTGACCATCAAATCCTTCATAGTGTCCTTGATGCCGATGTCCAGATACCCACCGTTGATGGTGATAATTTGGCCGTCGGACAAGTGGATGACCGTCTCAGCAATAGAATTCACGGCTACGGGACTGTTGGAACGGGTCAAATCCAGATACACGGTAGAAAAACCTCTCACAAGGGTGTCCTTCTGCATATCCAGATGCAGAAGAGAATCTCCTGCATACTCAAAAAACTCCCACAGCACACCAATGGTCATGGAAAAGCAAAAGGCAACCAGCGCCAGATAGACCGGGGACAGCTTCAGTTCAATGTGTTCACTGCGGTTGAGCATATCCACCAGACAGAAGCCGATGGCGGCGCACAGGAAGCCGTTGACGGTGTGCAGGGCGGTGTCCCACCCGGGAACGCGCACATAATAGCTGTTCACCTCGCCTAAGATTTCGGCGGCGTAGATGAACAGGAGCACAATTACCTCCATGACGGGGGAAAACTCCATGCGCAGCTTGTTGCTCACCCACATGGGTGCCTCAAAGAGCACCAGCGCCAGCGCACAGTAGAGGGTGCTTTCAAAGCTTCGGAGCATCACGGAGCGCACCAGTGCGAAGATGGTCAGCATCCGAAGAAGCACATAAAAAATCAGAGTCCACTTGTGAGAAAAAATATCCTGCCACGGGTGGCGGGTGAGCTTTGTGAATCTGCGCACCTGAAAGGCGGCCAGAAGTGCCGTCACACCCAGTGCGATGGCGGCGGAAATCAGAATCCGAATAAGCGTCAATTCAAATCCTCCATAACCGAAATATATTCCGATTATATCACAAAAACGGGAAAATATGTAAAAGGATTATGAATCCAGCGCGGCCAGAACCTCGGAAAGCTCCACATTGGCGGCCTCGAAGCTGCCGATGGCCCGCATCATCAGCTTGCGCGCTTTCTCGGGGAGGGCATCCAGAAGGTCTGCCAGCTCGTCATTGTGGTGGTCATTGTGCGCAATCATGTATTGCAGCATTGCCCGAATTTCCTGCATATCCTTGGGCGTATCGTGATGGTGTTCCATGTGAGAATCCTCCCGGTTGGTTTTTTTGCTATTATAGCCTGTTTTGCGGGATTTGCAAGGGCGTTATGATTTCCTGTCCTTCTTCTCAATGTGGCTGCACAGGAGCACACCTGCGGCGGAAATGGCACCGTAGGCCGCCCATACGGAAATACCGCTGAGTAAATTCATCATGTTGGATTCCTCCCTTGTTTTCGCTTACAAGAGAAGAATAGCACAGTTGCTGTACAATTGTTTGTACAGCAACTCGCAGGCTTATTCTTTTATCAGAACAGATTTGTTTATTGTGGCGATTTTATAGTTCAGTCCCAGCTCCTCGGCTCTTTTTGCAAAGCGCAGGGGCGGGTCATCCCATGGATGGTCGGACAAGACATAGCCGCCCCAGTGGACGGGGATGGCAAGCTTGGCACCCAAATCCTGCGCCGCCTGTACGCTCTCCTCCGGGAACATATGCACGGCGTGCCAGTGGACGGAATACTGCCCGCATTCCATAATGGCAAAATCCACATCCCCATAGCGGCGGCGGAAATCGCGGAAGTGGTCGCCGTAGCCGCCGTCGCCGGTGTCGAATACTGTGAAGCCGTCGGCCTGCAGAAGATACGCACACCACAAGCTCCTGTCGGCATCCCAAAGCCCCCGGGCAGAACCATGCCGGGTGGGAAGACATACGATTTTCACGCCATCGGCCACGGCTTCCTCATACCACTGCAGAACGCAGATTTTATTCGGGGAGATGCCAAATCGGCGCAGATACCGCTCGACTCCCGCGGGGACGAAATAACGCCCCACCTTGCCATCCAGTGCCCGCAGGGTGGCCTTGTCCAGATGGTCGTAGTGATTGTGGGTGATGAGCACCAAGTCTATAAAGGGCAGTTCGTCGGGACGGATGCACCGTCCGGGAAAGCGCCGGGGGCCAACAAAGGGCACGGGGGATGTGAAGCGGCTCAGCACCGGGTCAATTAGGATGTTTTTTCCGCCAAGGCGTAAGAATACGGAGCTGTGCCCCAGCCAACGGAAGAGAACCTTTCCTTCGGGAAGCGGGTCGGGCTCTGCGGCAATGGGAGCCGTCGGGCGGGTGGGATGATTTCCCCTGCGCTCAGCAAAAGGGTCGTCAGCGCGTTCAAACATAGGGGCGGGATTCAGGTTGCGGTATTTTTTCATAGCGGATTCTCCGGGTCATCGGCGGTAACTTACAGGAGCCATCATAGCACCGATGTGTGCCGCCGTCTACAGAAAAATGACAGTTTCATCCGCCAAAAATGAAAGAATTTTTTCTGAATTTTCATATTATGGAAAAATTCGGAAATGTCGATTTTTTGTTTGTCGCTGTAGGAAAAACAGTTTTTGTAACCGCTTTGAAAGGAGGTTCTTTGAAAAATACTGAAATAATCAGCATTTCAAGGTTTACATAAACGATTATTTTGAAAAAAATAGTTGCAATTTGTTACAAAGTGCTATATAATATCCGTGTTAGGAAGACACCGCTTGATGCAATTCTTCCTTCATATTCTGATGCTGCCGACCTCAGCGGCAAAAACTGCACCGTTTCACCGAAATAAACGATAAAAATTTTTGCAGCTATCCGTTTCGACAGCATTCTCGGTTCCGTTATATTATTCTGTACTGGGGAAAATTGACGGCACAGGGCGAAATGCCGGGGAGCTTCGGGCTCTTTGTTGCCGGGAATTCCAAAGGAGGAAAATCATGGATCAGTTTACCAATGAAAGTCAGCAGGCAGTTCAGGCAGAGCGCGTACCTGCCAAGAAAGCAAAGCCCACCTTCAAAATTCAGCTGGGCAAGTTCCACGCTGAAATCGGTGATGATGTGGCATGGTTCTGGGATATCCGCTTGTGGTCACCGCTGCTTGTGATTTTGCTTATCGCCGCTCTGCTCGCACCTGTGAGAAAAGCACCCGCTCCCACTGTGGCAGAGAATCCGCTGCCCGAGATTATCGAGGATGTCACTCCCGAGGACAACACTCAGGTGATTCCCGAGGTACAGCCCGAGGTCAGAGATCCCGAAGCTGAGGCGCTGGCAAGGCTTGCCGATACGGTTGGCTCCGGCCGAACCGACCGCGTGAAGAAGGTTATCATGTGGGTTGCCATTAACCGCAGCGAGGATCGCGCAAACGGTTTCGGCAAATCTCTGGTGGAGGAAATCGCAAGACCGAACCAGTGGCAGTTCTATGATGAGGCCGCTCCCTATGGCGAAGGCTCCTACCTGCTGGCGCAGGACATTCTGAAAATGGTCAGAACAAACGACCTGCGCCCGGTGGACAAGGATATGCTGTGGCTGCTGCTCAATGATGACGGTTCCGTCACCATCCGCAATGGCTTCAATATCAACAGCAAGACCGTCCAGAAGACCTTCAAGTAAATACATAACGCCGCCCAACCGGGCGGCGTTTTTATTTGGGAATGGAGGTAAAGGTTTCTTTAACTCGCTTCGCTCGCAGTCATCCGTCGTCAGTCGTCAGAGTGGTGACTTTAGATGAAAGCGCCGATTTAAGCAAAAACTGACGACTGATGTCTGATAGCTGATGACGGAAGCTTTAACGGCTACGCCGTTAAAGCTTCCCTTATCACCCCTTTGCGAAGAATGCCACGGCGATGGTGCCGGGGCCGCAGTGGGTGCCCACGGCGGTGCCAATCTGGGTAATGGGGATCTCCCATCCGCCGAGAAGACTTTCGTTGTCGGTAATGTACTGCATGAGCGGCTTCCTGTCCGTGCCGGCATAGATGGCGCAGTAGGGGCGTGTGAAGTCCACACCGCCGTGCTCGGTAATCTTGCCGTTTAAGAATGCGTGTCCCTGCTTGCTGCCCCGCGCCTTTGCAATGGCAATCAGCTTGCCGTCCTCCAGTGCTAAGATGGGCTTGATGCCCATAATGCCGCCCACAACGGCGCTGCCCTTGCTGATGCGCCCGCCCCGCTGCAAATATTTGAGGGTATCCACCACGGCGTAAATGACGACCTGCTTCTTTTCTTCCTCCAGCATTTCCACAATGGTCTTCCGGTTCAGCCCCTGAGCGGCAAGCTCGGCGGCTCGCTGCACCAGTATCTTCTGGGCACCGGCCACAAGCATGGTGTCGATGACGCTCACATTGTCAAAGTCCTCGGCTGCAATCAAGGCACTCTGGTAGGTGCCGGATAGCCCGGAGGAAATGGTCAGTACAATGGCCTCATCTCCGGCGCGGGTAACCTCCTCAAAAGCCTCGTGAAACTGATGGGGAGAAATGAGGCTGGATACGGGGTTTGTATCGGAAGATTCCAATTTCCGATAGAACTCATCCTTTGTCAGGTCAATACCGTCTGCGTATGCGGTGCCGTCAATGGTGACGGTCATGGGCAGGACGGTGACCCCGTCCAGCTCCTGCTGCTCGATATCCGATGCAGAGTCGGTGAGAATACGAATCATATTAGGCCTCCTTGTTTTCCAGGTCTGCGCACAGACGGTCTAAGTTGCAGGTAAGCTTTTCCAGCGTTTCATAGAAACGGTAGAATTCCTCATCGGTAATCTGAGCACTTCCGGCGCTGACACAGCGGTGAATCTCCTGACCTACAAAGGCTGCCATGGTTCGCCCCTTTTCCGTCAGGGTGATGGGGTGTCGGTAGCGTTTGGCATCCTCCGCAGGCATTTGGATGTAGTAGCTGTCTGCCAAATCCCGCAGCGTGCGGGAAACCGCGGCCTTATCCAGCCCGGTTTGGCGGCAGACTTCCGCGGCGGTCAGTCCCTCGGGATGGGCAATTAGGCAGGAAATGCACTGGGCATGGCCGCCTTTGAGACCCATTTTTTCCATTTCCAGAGTTTTAATGCGCCCGATGGTCTTCTGCACATGGGAAAGTCGGGAAGTGAGTCTTTGAAATCTGTCCATATTGCCTCCAAGATGTTGACAAATCAACGAATGTTGGAATGATATCATAAGAATGTTGATTTGTCAACAAATAAACACAAAGAGAAAATGCCGCATTTTCCGAAAAAGAGCGTGGACAGACCGGAAAACAGGCGTTAGAATAGACTTAGTTTTTCCGAAGGAGCATCCCTCTATGAATCCGATAACCGTGATTACCCAAATGAGCATTTTATTTTTGGAAATTGCCGTGGGCTTCGTTGCCAATCGGCGGGGCGTTATGAGCCGCGAGTCGGAGACCCACGCCTCCCGGCTGATTGTAAACATCACAAACCCGGCGCTGATTATCTCCTCCGTGGCAACGGCGAAGAGACTGGAAAGTGACAGCATGGTTTTCGTGGTGTTCGCCACGGCTGCGGTGTACTATCTGGTTCTGCCCTTCCTTTCCAAGGCAGTTACGAAGCTGTGCCGTGTGGAAGAAAGTGCGCGGGCACAATTTGAAGCCATGCTGATTTTTGCCAACATCGGCTTTATGGGTATCCCCGTTGCTCAGGCCGTGCTGGGCAAGGAGTCCGTGCTGTATATCTCCATTTTCGTAGCCATGTTCAATGTGGCGTTCTTCACCTACGGTGTGGTGCTGCTGGGAGAATCCTCCCAAAAGCAGGATGCCAAAGCGGTGCTGAAAAAGGTTATCAATCCCGGCACGGTAGCAGCGGTCTTCGCCGTGTGCATGTATCTGGACAAATGGCAGCTTCCCGGTGTGATTGTATCTTCGCTCACAGCCCTCGGCGGTGTGACCACGCCCCTTGCCATGCTGATTATCGGCTCGTCCCTTGCCCGCAACCCCATGGGGCAGATGCTCCGGCAGAAGCTTTTATATCTGTATGCCGGTCTGCGGCTGTTCTTGATTCCCATCGTCGTGATGATTCTGGGAAAATTTTTGATTACAGATAATCTTCTGTATCAGGTCATCGTGCTGATTTCCGCCATGCCCGCCGCCTCCATCGTGGTTATGACCCGAAACGATATGGGAAAGTCCTCTGAGTTTGCCGCAAAGGCGGTGGCGTTTTCCACCTTCTTCTGCGTGGTGACCATCCCGATTATGGCGGTGGTAATGGGGCTGATTTCCAATTGGTAACACCGGAAAGGATGACAATATGATATACACCACTACCTTTAACCCCGCCCTTGACTATATCGTGGATGTGCCGAATTTCAGGCCGGGCATGACCAACCGCACGAGCTTTGAGCAGATGTTTGCCGGGGGCAAGGGTATCAATGTGTCCATCGTGCTGCAAAATCTGGGGGTTGCCAATACGGCGCTGGGATTTATCGCAGGCTTTACCGGGGAGGAAATCCGCCGTCAGATGCGCGCCATGGGCATTCGGGAGGACTTCATCACCATAGCGGAGGGACTGTCCCGCATCAATGTGAAGATTCGCACCATGGACGGCATGGAAATCAACGGCATGGGCCCGGCTATCGGGGAAAGGGCGCTTGCGCAGTTTTACCGTCAGCTGGACAGTCTGACGGCGGAGGATACCTTGGTGCTGGCAGGCTCCATTCCCGCCTCCATGCCGGAGTCCGCTTACTCCGATATCATGGAGCGCATGGCGGGAAAGGGTGCCCGGTTCGTGGTGGATGCCACGAAGAAGCTGCTTTTGAATGTTCTGAAGTACAAGCCCTTTCTGATTAAGCCCAACAATCACGAGCTGGGTGAGATTTTCGGCGTGGAGCTGACAACCCGGGAATCCGTCATCCCCTATGCAAGGAGATTGCAGGAGCAGGGTGCCTGCAATGTGCTGGTGTCCATGGCAGGGCAGGGCGCAGTATTGGCTGCCGAGGACGGCTCCGTCCATATGGCGGCTGCACCGAAAGGCGTGCTTATCAATGCTGTGGGTGCGGGGGACTCCATGGTAGCGGGCTTCCTTGCCGGATGGGAAGAAAAGCACGACTACGCCCACGCCTTCCGTATGGGCGTGGCTGCCGGTTCCGCCAGTGCTTTCTCCGAGAAACTTGCCACCCGGGAAGAGGTAGAACGGGTTTTCGGGCAGATGGAAAAGTGAGACCCGGCAATGCACGAAACCTTTTTTCCTGTTTTGCGCTTTCCGCGCAGAACGCACCGCGCATACTGCACAAAAATCATCCCCTTGCTTTGGCATACGGTGTAGAAAAACCGGGTCTGCCCTTGTGCGCAGGACAAATATCCGCTATACTGAACACAAATGAGACATATTACCCATCGTCTCAATTTCAAAAAAGGAGTGTTCACTATGGCAGAATTTGTAAAACTGTCCCCGGCTGCACTGAAAGCCCTCCACGAGCAGAATCCCGCAATGATGAGCTACAATGTGGAATTTGCAGAGGTCACCGGCGGTACCTTCTGGAAGGCATACACCCCCGGTCAGATTGCAGGCACCGAGCCGTTCAATGTTGACATGAGCGGCGGTCTGGCTGCGGCGTACAAGGATTTGATGCAGGTCTATCCCCCCATCAACCTGTACGACGAGAAGCTTAGAAAGCTTGCCAAGGAATTCGGCCCCCTGTGGGTGCGCGTTTCCGGCACCTGGGCTACCAAGACCTACTATGATTTGGACGACGCCATGGGCGGCAAGGTTCCCGAGGGCTACCTGAACACTCTGACCCGCAAGCAGTGGGTTGGCGTTCTGGACTTCGTGAAGGCCGTGGGCGCCAAGCTGATGGTCTCCGTGTCCGCCTGCCCCGGCGTTTACGGTGTCAACGATGCTCCCGTTCCCGCATGGACTCCCGTGCAGGCCGAGAAGCTCTTCAAGTTCTCCGCTGACTACGGTGTGCCCATCTCCGGCTCCGAATTCGTCAACGAGCCCAACATGATGGAAGACACCGGTTTCCCCCATGGCTATACTCCCGCAGACCACGCAAGAGACCAGAAAATCTTCCAGGCCTGGCTGAAGGAAAACTACCCCGACTGCCTGTACATCGGACCCTGCTCCGTTGGCTCCGAGGGCAAGATGGGCAAGGGCGGCGGTGTTGAGAACCTCGTCATGAAGAACTGCACCACCGACCAGCTGATGGGTGCCGATCCCGCTCCTCTGGATGTATTCGCATACCACTACTACAACGGCGTTTCCGAGCGTCTGGGCGGCGTTATGCCCAGCATGCATTGGCTGGCTGAGGAAGCCCACACCGAGGAATATCTGGATGTGGCCATGGCCTGCGCCAGAGCTTACGCTCCCCTGCGCGACAAGTACTGCCCCGGCGGCGAGATGTGGGTCACCGAGTCCGGCGATGCCGGCGGCGGCGGCGACACTTGGGCTTCCACCTACCTGGATGTCATCCGCACTCTGAATGAGGCCGGCGGCTTCTCCAAGGAAACCAAGGGCATCATCTACCACAACACTCTGGCAGCTTCCGACTACGCTTACCTTGACCGCGTGACCCACAGCCCCAGACCCAACTACTTCGCAGTCTTGCTGTGGACCCGCCTGATGGGCAACACCGTGTTTGACACTGCTGAGCCCGTCCGCATGGGCGCTCATGTCTACGCTCAGAGCCGCAAGGACGGCAAGGATGGCGTTTGCTATCTCGTCATCAACAACAGCCTGACCGACACCACTACCGTGGAACTGCCCTCCGAGGCAGAGGTCTATGTGCTGGCCGGTAAGGACGGCAACAAGCGCGCCACCGTTATGACCCTTAATGGCCGTGACCTGGTGCTGGCCGAGGGAGATACCCTGCCCGACCTGAGCGGCAAGAAGGTTCCCGCCGGCAAGCTGGAGCTGGCTCCTCTGAACTGCGCATTCATCGTGCTGTAATTCCCCCAATACCAAACGCCTGCACCCCGCAAGGGTGCAGGCATTTTTGTGTATGAAAGACTCATGGCAGACCATTTCCCAAAGCAATACGGAAGAATTACTGTTTCCCGGTGCTTAGCTGAGCGAAAGCATCCTTTACACACTTATCATTGCGCAAGGCGCAAAACTATGCTATCATGGAACAAAAAGTGAAAAGGTTGTTTCCCATGAAGAAAAGCAACAATGAGAAGGTCATCGACTGGCGCAGGCGCTCCACCCTCGCATTTATCCTCTGCGCACCCCTGACCTTCCTGTACTACATATTCAAATACCGACTGGCAGGCTACGGTTTCTCGGCGCTGGTGTGCCTTGTCCTCATCGCCCTGATTCTCTTCTATGCCTTCATGCCCGCTGTGGGGCTGAAATTCCCCCGCTTTGCTTTCCGGGCTGTGCGTATCGTCACCGTGTGCCTTGTTCTGGGATTGGCCGTCTGCGCCGTGACGGAGGGTTTCATCCTCCGTGCCTCACGCGGAAGCCCGGAGAGTGAAATCGCCGAATGTGATTATGTGGTGGTTCTGGGTGCCAAGGTGCGCCCGGACGGCCCCTCCGTCTCACTGTGGGACAGGATTTACGCCGCCGCCGATTTTCTGAAAGCCCATCCCAATATGACTGCCATCGTCTCCGGCGGTCAGGGGCCGGATGAAGTTACAACGGAGGCCGAATGCATGGCCGAGAACCTCATTGCCCTTGGCATTGCGGCAGAGCGCATCCGGTTGGAAAACAGAGCCGAATCCACCGCCCAGAATATTCGCTACAGTCTGGATTTAATTGAAGCGGAAACCGGCTCCCGCCCCGGGAAAATTGCCGTGCTGTCCAGCGAATATCACTTGTTCCGTGCCTGTCTCTACACCAAGGCAGAAGGTGCCGAATTTGTGGGCATTCCCGCAAAAACATCGAGAATTGCCCAGCTTGTAAACCACTGCATGCGGGAAGTCGCCGGGGTGTGGCATTGGATTTTATTGGAGTAAAAAAGGAACGCATTTTCGCAGCCGGCGAAAATGCGTTCCTTTTATTCTTTGTCATGCAAGGGTCTTGTCGCCATAAAAATAAAGGGTTCCAGTCGGTACCCTTTGCTTACAAATAAACGCCCGCCGCTCACACCCCTGTGGGGCGCAATCGGCGGGTGTTGGGACTCTCCCACGGCCTAAAAACATGCCTCCGGCATGTTTTTACCCCTGCTGCGCAGGGGGCGGTCTTTCGAGTCCCATTATCCACCCCATAAAAAAATAACCGAGGCGTATGCCTCGGGATTTTTCTGGGGTGGATAATGGGACTCGAACCCACGATCTTCAGAGCCACAATCTGACGCCTTAGCCAACTAGGCCATATCCACCATATTCACTTGCCCGGCATTTATGTGGCACACCGGGGAGCTCAGCGCAACCATCCGAAAATGGCACGCCAGGAGGGACTCGGTCAATCAAGGAGCGGCTCGGGAAGCCCTCGCCGGCAACGCTCATCCGCGTTGCATTCGATTCTTCGAGTCCAAGGCAACCATCCGAAAATGGCACGCCAGGAGGGACTCGAACCCCCGACCTACTGCTTAGAAGGCAGTTGCTCTATCCAGCTGAGCTACTGGCGCATATCAAATGGAGCGGGTGACGGGAATCGGACCCGCGTATCCAGCTTGGAAGGCTGGTGTTCTACCATTGAACTACACCCGCATTAGCCTTGCCTCGGGGATTCAGCCAGAAAATATTAGCATAAATCCTCCGCTATGTCAAGGTCTCAGCCCGGGATTTGGGGAATTTTTTCAAAAATCACTTCAGCAATCGCGCCCTCGTCGCAGTCGCAGACCTCCGGATAGCTTCCCGCAATCATAGAATTGCGGGGGCAGAAGGCGTAATCCGCCGCCTCCAGCATGGAGATATCGTTGGGCGCATCCCCCACGCACACTAGGATTTTCCTGTCAAGCTCCCGTTTGAGTTCCAACGCGGAACGCCCCTTGTTGGCGTCCTTGACCTGCATATCAATGATGGTAGCAGCCGGGCGCATCACATCCACGATATCGCCGTAGCGAATATTCAATTCCTTTTCCAACCAATCATAGCGGGCAACATCCTCCGGCAGGCCCAGATAGAAGCTTCCCACGCTGTCACCCCGGACAGGCCCGCAAATGCTGAATTTCAGAAGCGGCCCCACTTCCCCATCCGGCTCTGTGTAGCCCCATGCGCATCCCACGGCCTCATAGAGCTTTTCCCATGCGCTTTGGGGTGAGAATGTATAGTGGGCATCCTTTGCCTGAATCTCCAAAATCTCGCCCTGCAAAAGGCTCATAATCTCCCGCACCATCTGCCCCTGCTCCCGGGGAATGGTGTGCTCAAAGACGAAGCGCTCCCGTGCCGTATCGAAAGCCGCCGCGCCGTTATACAGAAGGAGCGGCGCGCTGACGGGAACCTTTCCCAAAAACGGCGCGCACATGGGAAGGCTTCTTCCTGTATTGACCGTGAATGCACCGCCGTTTTGAATAAAATACTTGATTGCCTCCAGATTGCGCTTGGGGATGGAGGAATCACGGGCGGTCAGCGTGCGATCAAAGTCCACCGTAAGTAAAACATCGGAAAATTGAGCCATTGGGAATCCTTTCCAAAAAGCGGAGCCGAGTTTCCTCAGCTCCGCCGGTTAATCTGAAAATTTTGCAAATTACTGTGCGTTGACTGCACCTCTGGGGACGGAAGCCTCGGCAATGTTGATGGAGTGGCCGCCCACACGGTTCAGGGCATTCAGCACCTCACCGAAGATGATACCGGCCTCAGCAGAGCACTGACCCTCACGCATACGCTCCATGTGGTTGGTCTGGGACTGGTTGGCCTCCCGACGAATCTCCCGCTGGAGCTTTGCCAGTCGCTTCAGGTTGTCGATGGAGATATTCTGGTTGTAGAACTCCTCCACAGCGTGGGTGTAGAGGTTAAAGGCGTTGTCGTAAATCTCGGAAAGCTCCGCCTTGGCGGCCTCGGAATAGACGATGTTCTTGTCGGTGCTGCGCTCGGTGTAACGCTCCAGGTTCTGGGCGAAGTCGCCGATACGCTCCAAGTCCGTCAGCACCTGATACACGCGAGCCACATAGCTGTTATCCTTGTCGGAAAGCTCATGGGTGTTCAGGGTCACCAGGAAGTTACTGATGGCATCGGTCAGGTAGTCCACGACGGTCTCGTTCTCCTCCACCGCCTTGGCGTTGGCCGTCTGCGCACTGAGCACATCGGCCATGCCCATTTCCAGATTCTCCTTGACAAGAGAGGCCATACGCTCAACCTCATTACGAATCTGCAGCAGGGTAACGGAGGGAGAGCCAATCAGGTTCACATCGATGAACTCCAGACGGCAGGCATCCTCGTGGGTCTGCTTGGGAACCATCTTGTAGGTGAGCTTGACCACCAGATTGGTGCAGGGCAGCAGGATGGCGGCGGCAACCACCTTGAAGATGATGTGCATCGCGGACACCTGGAATGCGGCATTGCCGGGAATCAGGCGCTCAACCCACTGGGCATAGGGCAGCAGCATGGTCACAGCGACCATAATCACCGCGCCCACGATATTGTAAATCAGGTAGATATTGGCAGCCCGCTTTGCGTTGTTTCTGGCGTTCATGGAGGCCAGAATGGTGGGCATGGAAGAACCCACATTGATGCCGGCAATCAGGAAGGAGGCAAAGTACAGCGGCATCAGACCCTGCATAGCCAGCGCCTGCAGGATACCGACGGCAGCGGAGGAGCTCTGAATCACGGCGCACAGCGCGGCACCCACCAGAAGACCCAGGATGGGGCTCTTGGCGTTCATAATGAAGTTCTGGAACCAGATAACATCCTTCAGAGGCTTCATGGAGCCGGACATGGTGTGCAGTCCCTGGAAGAGAAGTCCGAAGCCCAGAATGACCTGACCGATATATTTGGTCTGCTTCTTCTTGGCGTAGAGCATCATAGCCGCGCCCACGAAGATGCAGAACGGCGCAATGCCGGACACATCCAGCGCAATCAGGATGGAGGTAATGGTGGTACCGATGTTGGCACCGAAGATAACACCGGTGGCCTGTGCCAAGTCCATAATACCGGCGTTAATGAAGCCCATGACCATGACGGTGGTCGCGGAGCTGGACTGGATAACCACGGTGACAAAGCAACCCAGCAGGAAACCCAGAATACGGTTACGGGTCAGTTTTTCAAGCAGGTCCTTCATGCGGGAGCCTGCGGCCATTTCCAGTCCTTCGCCCATGTACTTCATGCCGAACAGGAATGCGCCCAGACCGCCCATCAGGGAAATAATATTGGAAACACTCACAGCAATTCCTCCTATCAATGCGCCGACAAACATGCCGTATCAGAATCCACGGCATATTATCAGTATAACAATGTGTCCGTCACAATGCAATTCTTTTTTTATGGCTATTGTCATTTTTTGTAAAGCGGGCTATAATAAAATCATCAAAAAAGGAGGGCGGATTTATGCGCTACGATTTCACTTCCATTATGGACAGGCATCTGAAAGATGCCATTGCCGTGGACGGCCCCGGCGCCATTCCCTTTGCCCCTAAGGGTCCGGCGGAGGGCTTCGACATTATCCCCATGTGGGTTGCGGATATGAACTTCCCCACCGCGCCCTCCATCGTGGATGCCATTGTGGACCGTGCAAAGCATCCCGCCTTCGGTTATTTTATGCCCCAAAAGGAATACTTTGATGCCATCATCGACTGGCAGGCACGGCACAATGGTGTCGTGGGGCTGGAGAGCAGGCATATCGGCTATGCCAACGGCGTTCTGGCAGGTGTGGTGGCCGCCGCCAATGTGCTGTGCTCCAAGGGCGACAATATTCTGGTTCACTCTCCCACCTATGTGGGCTTTACCCACTCTCTGGGTGACAACGGCTACAATCTGGTAGGCTCTCCTCTCGTTCTTGACGAAGACGGCGTATGGCGCATGGACTACGCCGATATGGAGGAAAAAATCAAGTCCCTGCACATCCACTGCGCCGTGCTGTGCTCTCCCCACAATCCCTGCGGCCGCGTGTGGGAGCGATGGGAGCTGGAAAAAGCCATGGAGCTTTTCAAAAAATACGATGTGTATGTCATCTCCGATGAAATCTGGTCGGATTTGATTCTCACGGGCTACAAGCACATCCCCACCCAGTCCGTTTCCGAGGATGCAAAACTTCGCACCGTAGGTGTCTACGCCCCCAGCAAGACCTTTAACTTAGCCGGTCTCGTGGGCAGCTATACCATTATCTACAACGACTGGCTCCGTGACCGTGTGGACAAGGAAATGAGTCTGAGCCACGCGAACGGCATGAATGTGCTGAGCATGCACGCCCTGATGGGTGCCTACTTAGGCGACGGCGATGCATGGCTGGCAGAATTGCAGCAGGTGCTGACCGCCAACGCAGACTACGCCTGCAAATTCATTTCCGACCACTTTGAGGGCGTGACCGTGCAGAAGCCCCAGGGCACCTACATGCTGTTTGTGGACTGCACGAAGTGGTGCGAACGCCACGGCAAGACCATCGACGAGCTGGAAAATAAGCTCTGGAGCGTGGGTGTCACCGTGCAGGATGGCCGCCAGTTCCACGGGAACTGCCACATCCGCATGAATCTGGCTCTGCCCCTGAGCCGTGTCCGGGAGGCCTTCCGCCGCATGGACGAGCTGGTCTTCAACGCCGAATGGTAAATAAACGCAATGGGCGTACCCGATTCGGGTACGCCCTGTTTTTATTGCATGGATTGTCTTTTGAAGCACTTATCGTAATTCCATGCAGCCGCCACAAGCGCCACAAGCAGCAGGTGAACCGCGAGCCACAGAAGCAGTATATTCATTACTGCGGGAGCGGTCTGCTCCGCTTTTTCCCACTTGGCAAAGAGGGTCATATTTCCGTCCACCAAATCCTCGGCAGGATTGAACGGCAGCGTCAAGTCAATATCCCGATACCACCCGGCGAAACGATATCCCTCTCGCTCGGGCATTCCGATCTCCGGCAGAAGCTCGCCGTATTCGGCAGTTATGTCCGGGAGTTCCTCACCCCCGCGGGTCATGAAATGAATCGTGCACTGCGTGGACAAAATGATTTTTGCATCGCTGACTTGGCTTTCATAGGCTTCCATACCATTCTGGCGGGAAACCAGCGTATTTTCATTTCGCACAGACGACACTCCATCGGTGCCGGTTATTTTCATCCGAAAAGAACCAATCCGCATTTCCGGCTCCCAGATTTCTCCACCACTTAAGGACAGGAAGTTCAGATACACCTTTCTGTCTCCATCCACCAGCGCAATATCCTTGAAGACTACCCCGGGTGCTGTAACTTCGCTGTTCGGCACCAATTGCAAACAGCTTCCATCATAGCGGATTTCGTCCTGCATGGCGTACATGGTATAGGCTTCGTCACTATCCATGCGTCTGAGCACTAAAGACACCGTTACTGTGTCTCCGGTTTCTGCCTGCTTGTCCGAAATGCCGTCAATGCGTAATTCATAAGAAAGGACGGGTTCGCCCTGCGCATTGCCACTGATTAAAATGCAGGATAATGCAACGGTCAGAACAAGTACACCGTAGAGTATTTTTTTCATAGTCACTCCATTCTGAATTATGCCGGGGGTACCTTTGTTCGGCATCCCCGGCATGTTGTATTATTTCAGGATTTCAGAGATGATTGCTGCTGCATCGGAAACATTCACGACGCCGTCGCCGTTCACATCCGCCCGGAGGAATTTCTCCACGGTCACATCGGCAGTAAATGCGCCGTATTCGGTGTTATACATATTGTAGGTCAGCTGCGCATCGTTGGCATCCACCTTGCCGCTCATGTTCACATCCATGCCGCTCACCTGAACAGCCGTGCCGGCGGCAATTCCCACCTTGGCGCCAGCTTCCTCGGAGGTCAGTGTATCGGCAATGACCAGCGTGCAGTATACGCCATTCTTTACAAACATGGGCTGTCCGTCATAGGTGGCAACACTGCCGGAGGCCAAAGTGGTTTCATTTTTCACCAGCCACATACTGGTGCCATTGAGCTGCAAATACTTGTTAACGCTAACACCATCAGTAATTACAGCCTGCTCCACAGTAAAGATGATATTGCCGCTAACGGAAGCAATCGTATATGTATTGTCATTCTTGGTAAGAGTCGTGGGAGTGCCGCCCATGGTCGCCGTAACCGTGTAGCTGTAGCCTTCAATAGGCGTAATAGTCAGTGTGTAGGGGCTTCCGATATTAGCAGAGGAATTGAAGCCAGCAGCCGCACCGGCACCGCTGCCCTCCACAGTGACGGAGGCGACGGTCTGGCTCTTGTTGACGGTAATCACCACATTACCGGTGATTGCTGCGCCAGGGATGGTGTACACACCGCCGCTGACAGTGTAACCGGTGTAGGCAGAGCCGCCAATGGTGATTCCCTCAAGGCTGTATGCCCAGCCGGCGGCAGAGGGCATGGTGAAGGAGTAGGCCGTGTCGTAGGTAGCTGTTGTCACCGCACCGGTTACATCGGAGGCAGCATTGCCGGTAAAGGTGACGGTGTAGGACTTGGGTGTGCGGCTGCCGGAAATCACCAGAGCGCCGGTAACATCGGCAACGGTATAGGTGCCGTTGCCGTTATCGGTAACGGTTGCGGCTGTACCGCCGATGGTGGCCGTGGGCATGGAATAGGTATAGTTTGCGGTATCCTTGGCAGTGAAGGTATAGCTTTCACCGTCGGTGACAGCG
>JAZRVX010000198.1:0-1954 GCA_045599455.1 Faecousia sp.
CCCTGATCCTCCTCGCGTAAGACGGACTTCATTTCGCCCTTCGTGCGTTCGATCCACGCGTCAAGGTCGGCGTTCTGCCGCGCCACTTGCGGCGGTGTGTCGCTGACCTTGTTCCGCTTGCGGGCGAAAACGCCGGTCAGCTTCTCGCACTCCTCTGTGTCCTTTTCGAGTTTCCACTTCAAGATGAAAAGACCGCAGAAGGGGTTGCTTTCGTCAACCTCCCAACGGTTGCCCCATCCTCGGTTGTAGGCGATAAGAAATGTCTCTTTCGCCGGAAACGGCAGTTTCTCCATCAGCATCTTGCAGACCCTCTGCTCGATGCTCTTGATGTCGCTATTCATTTCGCCACCTCCCGTCCGTCCCGCTCTTTGGCCGCAAGGCCAAAGCCCCGCCCCCTACTCCAGATGGCCGAACTCTGTTCGGCCTCCCCATCGACCCTCCCGCCGACGTAGCCGCTGTGATAACTCACCGCCGCCGTGATCAGGAACATTGCGGCGAGTACCGCCACCTGTATGATTGCTAACTTCATGTCACTTTCCTTTCAGATTTCCGCGGCGGAAGTGCCGCGGTCACCCTATGTGAAAAGTGTCACCTTTCTGTCACCTTAAAAACAACCGCACCTCGTTCGGAGGTGCGATTTTATTGGGGAAAAGAATTTTTTGGCATGTCACCTAAATGTCACCTTACGGACACTTGCCGCCCCCATTTTCGGATGTCCTCCGCCTTTTCCTGAATGGCGCTTTGAAGCCCGATACGCTTGCGGTAGTTGGCGACCCAATGATAGAAACGCACCTCGTCGTCCAGTCCGGGGAAGCCGTCAGGGGCTTCGACCTTGTGGTTGAGGATGCGGTAAAGTTCGCGGGTGCTGATCCCCATCGCCGCCGCCGCGACCTTGACAGGAACCTTGTAGCGATGCTTGTTTCGCAAAAAGGGCAGTGTCTTTGCAATCGCCGACAGAATCTTCTGAACCAGCCCATGTGTTTCCTTGATCATCTGCCGCGTTTGCTCGTGTTCGTGTACAATGGCCTTGATGATCTCCGCTACGGCGGTGTGCGCCGTGTTTCCGCCTTGTTCGAAAAGGAAGTTGAATATCTCCCGATAGGCGCGGAGAAGGGCATTGCTGTATTCATCGACGAGATCGCGGTTCGCGGCGATGCAGATTGCTAGTTCCTGTTCGGTGAGCGGCTTTGGCGTCTGGTTTTCGCGATGGTAGAGGGAAAGGGCGGAGGCGAGGATGTGGGCTTGATTGAACGCGGGACATTCGGGATGCTGTTTGCGGTTCAGGTCGAGGAAGAGAAGCAATTCGGGTTCGCACCTGAGGAATTCGCCACCCCATTCCCACGGAGGGATATCGCGAATCGTGTTGATGATGTCATTGTGGGTTCTCACAAGTGCGGAGAAGATAAAACCGCAATCCTCATCTTCCCCTGATAAGACCGTGGTTGACCGCACCGCCTCGCGGGTCTCGTCCGCAATCCGCAGAAAATATGCTATACTCTTTTCCGCCGGTTGAGGAGGGGCTTGCCCCGCCACCGCCGGAGCTATAGGTTGGGAACTGGGAGGACGTTCGCCGTCATCCCCACCCTCAACCGCATCATCTTTAGCGTTGTTTCGCGTCATGTGTTCTTCAGAATTCCTGCAAGTGTTCAAAGATACGAATGTGTGTTTGCGAAAGGCGCGCCTGTTCTGGGCGCGTCTTTCGTCTGGCATTCGTATCGATTCTTGCAGGAATTCTGAAGAGTGCCCGACGTCAGGCGCGCTCTTTTTTCTTCGGCGCGCTGTTCGCAAATGCGAATTATACCAACAAAATCGGACTGGACATCCCCCATTTTTTGAGACATCAAATTGACGAGACCCCCATAAACAAAGGACGTGATTGACTTTTTTGTGCTTCGATAAGTGGAAAAGCTGTTTCAGGAAAATCGGACGGTTTTGGTTCTGCACTGAAAATCGT
>JAZRVX010000199.1:0-4160 GCA_045599455.1 Faecousia sp.
TGTACCTCGCCAGTAGTCATTGCCGCCGTCCTGACCGTCGGCAGCATTCCATGTGTGGGGCAAATTCACTGCCTCCCAGTCAGCGCTTAGAGATTGGGGCAGTAGGTCGGTTTTGGCAAAGCGCCAGCCTTCATTCAGGGATTGGATGGTTTTCAGAAGATATTTCCTTTCTTCGTTTTTCTTCATTATGTCACACTCCGCTGCTGCCCGTATATATTTCGATTTGCGAATATGTATAAAAATTAGCCATAGTGAATTTCTTCACTATGGCTAACATCATAGCTTTCGATTTTCCTGTCGGTAGGCCGCCGGGGGAAGTCCCGTCATGCACTTAAAAGTTGCGGAGAAATAATTTCTGCTTCCGAACCCAAGCTTTTGAGAAATGGTTTCAATATCTTCATCGGACAATAAAAGGAGCAGCTTGGCTCGCCGGATGCGGCACTGCGGGCATACTCATCAATGGAAACTCCGGTCTCCTCCCTAAAAATACGGGATAAGTAGTAATCCGAGTAGCCCACCCGTCCGGCAAGAAATCCGGCAGTCAGGTTTTCATCCAAATGCTGTTCAATGTAGTCGCAGGTGCTGCGCACGGCTTTGCTGCAATCCTGATTTATCCGCTACTCCTGCACAAGCCGGATGTATTTTGCAGCGGGTCGGGGGAAAATGCGCCCCTGCCCACAAGATAAAGTCTGGCTTTGTCCGGCACCGTGTGATATTCCATATTGCCGGTGCGAATCATGTCCAGCAGTGCCTGCTCCGACATGAGCACCTGGATTCTGTCCGAGGGTTGCGATTCTTCCGTTTCACTTCGACGAGCGGAGGACATTTTTGTATTATTCTTTTCTGCCATAATCTTCCTCATCTGCATTTTCCGAGGGTCTGTCCGGCGAAAACGGCACCCGGAACCATGATATGCTCGGGTGGGAGTGAACTATCCTCAATCGCCTGCAAAATTAACCTTGTAGCCTGCGAACCGAGGCTGACGGTATCGGGCATGGAAGTAGCAACCGATGGGGACATATGCTTGCTCATGGACACGCCGTTGAAGCCCACTAGACTCACATCCCGAGGAGAATGCAGTCCCAGTCGATTTGCGGCCTTAAAGCCCCCCAGCAGGGACAGGTCATCGGGATAGAAAATACAGCTCGGCATTTCCGGCTGTGCCAGAAGCTCCGCAGTAATCTTCAAAGCGCCCTCAATATCGTGGAATTTTCCCTCTATCCGTGTGGGCGCAATGCCCAGCTCCCTGCAGGTTTTTTGAAAGCTCTCCACACGGATGGCGGTCTCCTCACAGGCTGAGCCGTGGAGGAAGGTAATCGCCCGATGACCGAATTCATAGGCGGATTTCACCAAATCCTCGGTGCTTTGCGCCAAATCCTGCACAACACAGCTGCACCCGGGCACAAGCTTTCCCACACACACGGTGGGGATATCACTTTGTATGAGTGTCTGCACCGCCGGGTCGGAAAAATCCACATGAATGAGAATCACGCCATCCACATTGCGATAGCGGCAGTGCTCCAAATATTCCGTAGGGGCAAAACTTACATTGCGGCAGATAAAGGTCAAATCGTATCCCGCCGCACCCAGGCCTCGGCGGATTGTTCCAATGACAGCTGTATAGAACTCATGGGAAAAATCTCCCTCGGGAATATCCTGAAAGAGCAGTCCGATATTATGGGAGCGGTTGGTTTTCAATGACCTTGCCGCGCCGTTGGGGAAGTATCCCATCTGCCGTGCCACGGCGCGGATATTCTCCGCCCTTTTTGCCCCCACATCGTGGGCACCGCTCAGCGCCTTGCTGACGGTGGCCACGGAAACGCCGCATTGCCGGGCAATGTCCTTGAGTGTGACCATATTTTACCCCAGTCGGTCAGTCAGGCGCAGAAGCTTATCCACCAGCACACGGCTGTCCCCTTTCTCCACCTGCAGCTTGTCCAGCTTCTTGCGAAGCTCCAGCATGGTTTCATCGGTCTGAGCGATGGTATCGGCGCACTGCTTCAGCTCCTCCACAATGCCCAGCTGGGAGGATACCTCCTGCTTATATTTAAGCTCGTGCTCCAGACTTGCCCAGAAATCCATGGCAATGGTGCGAATCTGCACCTCCACCTTCATCACCTTGCGCTGATTATAGAAGAACACCGGCACGCCCACAATCAGGTGCAGACTGCGATAGCCATTGGACTTGGGGGATGCAATATAGTCCTTGCGCTCCAGAAGCGTCACATCATCCTGCTGGGTGAAAGCCTCTGCCAGACGGTAGATGTCATCCACATAGGAGCAGATGATGCGCACGCCCGCAATGTCGCAGATGTTATTCTCCACATTTTCCAGTGAGAAATACAAGTCCTTGCGAATCATCTTCTCGGCGATGGAGGCCGTGCTCTTGAGCCGTGTCTGGATGGAGGTAATGGGGTTGCGGTCATAGCGGGTGTTGAACTCCAGCGACAGCACCTCAAACTTGGTCTGCACCTCTTTAATGGCGCAGGTGTACATCATAATCAGCTCCTTGTAGCCCTGCAGCTCCTCCAGAATCGCACGGGTGCGCTGAGACAGCTCATCTTCCCCCAATTTCAGCAACTGAGAGGGCAGACGCTGATCCTGCCAGACTTCACCGGGAACATAAGGCGTGCGTTCCATGGCCATTCTCCTTCCGATTTTTCTTTTATTGTAGCACATTTTACACAATAGAAAAGACCTTTTTCGTAAAGGGTTTGTAAATTTGCTGCAAATACTTGTTTTCCCCTGTCACATCTGGTACTATTATGACATCCGATATTCCCAAGGAGGATGCCCCATGTTTGTACTGATGAGCATCAGCTGTATCCTGTGCTATACCTTCCAGACCTTCTTCAACAAGCTCTACTCCGGGGCATACCGGGGGCCCGAGAGTGCCGCAACCCCTGTGTTCTCGGTGCTCTACGGTGTCATCGTAGGCGCAGCCACACTGGCTGCCAACCACGGCCACTTTGAAGCGGGTGCCGTCACATGGGGGCTGGGACTTCTCAATGGCTTCGTGCTGTTCGCCTTTAACCTGTCCTCTATCAATGCCGCCCGGAAAGGCCCCTACTCCCTGCAATCCATTATGATGCTCTTCGGCAATGTGATACTGCCGCTGCTGTTCTCCGCCATTGTGTGGCAGGAGCGGCTGGGTACCATGGCGCTGGTCGGCATCGGGATTATGCTGGCGGCCTTCATCGTGATTAACAGCAAGGGGCTGAGCGTCCACGGGCAGCCCGGCTACTTCGGCTGGGTGGTGGCGCTGTTCTTCGCCAACGGCATTTACGGCATTGTTATGGATGCCCAGCAGAGACTGTGCATGCAGACCCAGCGAAATGAAATGATTATCATCACCTTTTTCTTCTCTGCTGTCATTTCCATCGTATACCTGCTCGCAGGGCAAAAGGGTGCATGGCCGGAAGCCTTCCGCATGGGGAAAAAGGCCTTTGTCTTTACCCTCGTCAGCGCCCTGAGCGCCGCAGCAGCGGTATATCAGATGATGGTGCTGCTGGGGTCAAGTTCCGCTGCCATTCTCTACACCATCAACAACGGCTCCATCATGGTGCTGTCAGCACTGCTCAGTGCCGTGGTTCTGAAAGAAAAGCTTTCCAAAAACACCGTGGCCGGCATTGTCCTTGCCGCCATCAGTCTGGTACTGGTGAATCTGTAAGCGTATTGCACAGCCCCCGCTTTTTTCAAAGCGGGGGCTGTTTTTTGGGGCTGTATGTGCGGAAATCATGCTCGCTTTCGCTCGCAGTTGTCAGTTATCGGTTTTCAGTGGTGCGAACGCAGTAATAGGAATATATTACAGCGATATTTCGCGTAGGGGCGACTATCAGTCGCCCTACAGTTTCTAACGCAGGAATCGTCCCCTTATCCTGCATTCACCCATCACAGCATCCGCAGGATTTTCATAACTCCGTCGTTGTCGTTGGTATCGGTGATGTACTTCGCCCGGGCTTTGAGCTCCGGGTGGGCATTGCCCATGGCATAGCTCTGCGTCACAGCATCCAAAAGCTCACAGTCATTGAGATAATCCCCGAATGCCATACTCGCATCCCGAGAAATTCCCCGTGCAATCTGCAAGGCTCTGACACCGGAGCCCTTGTTCACATCCCGGTTGGCTACATCCAGCCACTCGGAGCCGGACAGCACCACCT
>JAZRVX010000200.1:0-1464 GCA_045599455.1 Faecousia sp.
CGCCTCCATTTTCATATCGTCATCTACCATAAGAAGCTGATGTTCCAGATCAGCGCGGGCGAAGCGATTTTCGGAAATCTTGCCGATGCTGCCGTCCTTCATGTTGCTGCCGAAGATGGCATTCATGACACTGCCGATCTGACTTTTCCCTTCGCCGCCGCTGCCCTTAATGACCATCATCCGCTGTCCCTTGGTGGAGGGAATGAGGCAGTAGCCGAGGTACTCCTGCAAGGTCGGAATATCTTCTTCATGGAGCAGATCATGCAGAAACCGCAGCCAATGTTCCGGCTGCGGTGCGTTGGGATTATAGCGGACAGGTAGGCGGCTGCGGACGATCTCCGGTTTTCCCTCCGTGAACGTACCGTCCAAAAACAGCGTCCCGTTGGCAAGGTGAACTCTGTCCTGCTGTGGCGTAAGATCAACACCGGTGTTGTAAAATTTCAGCAGTTCCAGAATGTTGCCTATGGTGTGCGGAACATTCTTGACGGCGCAGTATTTCAAGCAATGATAGATTTCCTGTTTCAGCAAACGCTCGTCTGTCATGCGTCCATCCGGTGTGAAGAATGCGCTGCTGTCATAGGTGAGCTGGTGTTCATCCATAAACTCATCGCAGAAGGATGCTTCGATAATATCCTTCCCGTTAAACCATACGGGACAATCAAACTGCTCTGTCATTTTCCTGTTCCTCCTTTATTCGTTCCATCCGTGTTTCCAGCTCCTGCATTTTGCCGTCCTTCAGCAGAATTTCAACAGCTTTGACCCGTTCTTCCAGTTCGCCCACCGTGAGAACGTCTGCCAGATACTCGATATTGTCGTGCATCTGCAATGCCTCGGTGAAGCGGTCATCCCACGGTTCTTCCGATGTTTTGGGTGCGTACTGCACCTTCCAGCTTTCCAGAAGGTGCAGATAGTCGCACAGTACCCGGTGACAGTACAGTTCATCCTCACGGAAGGCTTTAATCATCGGGTATCTGGGTTTAGCGAGCGTTGCCGCAGAAAGCGGCTTGTCTGGGTCGATGCCGAAGTCTGCCGCCAGCTTTTTCACAGCCTCAAAAGTGCTGATTCCAAAAAGGCGGGCGGTGAAGTCAATGACATCACCCGTGGCTCCGCAGCCGAAGCAGTAAAAGTGATCGTCATAGAGCTTCATACTGGGGTGCCTGTCCTTGTGGAACGGGCAGCAGGTCATACCATTGCGGTTGACCTCCAGCCCGTAGTGTTCGGCGGCCTGTCTGACCGAGACCGCCGCTTTGACGGTTTCATAGAACGTCATGGGTTTGTCCTCCTCGAAAAATAGTATTGAGACCGACAAAACGCCCACCGGAAATGGTGAGCGTTTCGACCTCTCTACTATGGTTATGTGCGATTTTTCAAAAAACAGGCTAATGGCAGGACAACCCGTTTTCAAAAAACAGGACAACGGATTTTCCCATGAAATGATGCTGCGGAACAATTTCGGTAGCCGCT
>JAZRVX010000201.1:0-45357 GCA_045599455.1 Faecousia sp.
ATCCTGTGTGCTCCCTGATTTTCTCATACAGAATCAGCACGCAAACATATAAGAAAACGCATAGAAGGGGGAACCCGGTCCATGTCGGGGAAAAATCAAAATGAGAATAATTTCACAGCCTATGCTGGCATTTTCCTCGCCGGAATCCTCTGGGGCACCATCGGCATCTGGGCAACGCTTCTGGGGCGGTTCGGCATGGATGCCATGCAGACGGCATTCTACCGTCTGCTGTCCGCAACCGTCATCTTGTTCTTTGTGCTGCTTATCAAGGGCAGGGGAGTGCGGTATTTCCGAATCAGCAGACAGGGGCTTCTCTCCTGCGCCCTTATTGGGCTGATTTCACAGGCTGCCTATAATTATGCGTATATGTACGCCGTGCAGAGTGTTGGGGTGTCCGTTGCGGCGGTACTGCTGTATACCTCTCCCATTTTTGCGGCACTGATTTCCCGCATTGCGCTGAAAGAGACCATGATGCCCCGCAAAATTCTTGCCATTGCCGTCAATATCCTCGGGTGCATCATCACCGTGACGGGAGGCTCTTCTTTGGGCGCGGGGTTACATCCCGCGGGAATAGCCATGGGCATTGCCGCAGGGCTTGCCTATGGGGTCATGCCAATTCTCTCCCGCATCGGTGCGGACAGGGAAGAAGCTTATACTGCCTCCTTTTATGGACTGGCCATCGGTACATTGGCGCTTGGGCTTGTGTCGCGCCCATTGCGTGCAGGAAATCTGATTTTCAGCCGGGATGTTTTCCTTGTCCTGCTGGGCTTCGGACTGGTACCTTCGGCGCTTGCCTACATCCTGTATTTTGGAGGCTTAGGGAAAGTGAAGGAAACCTCCAAGGTTCCCGTGATTTGCTCCGTGGAGACGGTTGCGGCTGCTGTGTTTGGGCATTTTCTTTTCCGAGAGCCGTTTACATTGCGGAAAGTGGTTGGTATTTCCCTTGTTCTCCTGTCCATTCTGATTTTGAATCAAAATAGAATCGTCCGGGATTTGCGCCGGGATGCGGCTGCAGAAGAAAAAAGTCCGCCGAAATCGTGAAAAATTTGTTGACAAATAATTGTACGCGTGCTATGATGTTTGAGCGTTGAGCAGAAGCTCGGCGTGGTTATAAGAGATGGGCGAGTGGTGGAATTGGTAGACTCGCTAGATTCAGGTTCTAGTGTTCACTGCGGACGTGCGGGTTCAAGTCCCGCCTCGCCCACCAAATAAAAAAGAACATCCAATTGGATGTTCTTTTTTATTTATTGTCGTATGCGGGACTTGAACCCACTTAAATGCAACATAATAAATTATGGTGTGATTGCCACCGGCAATCATGTATATTTTAATTCGCTGCGAGGAGCACCACTGTGGACACACCTTTTATTCAAACGAGTCCGCCTCGCCCACCGAAAAGAACATTCGATTCAATGTCCTTTTTTCTTGCAAAATTATACCTGCGGTGCTATGATATTTCATGTTAAATTTACACTCTTTTGAGGAGGATTTTTTTTATGTGGTTTTTGGTTCTTCTGATTCTTGTTGGCGTACTTGTACTGTGGTGGTATATTGCCAAGGAGTTTGCCCGAATTGCCGAGATGAAGGGCTATACTGACAAAAGATATTTTTGGTGGACTTTCTTGCTTGGCCTTGTTGGCATTCTGATGGTCGTTGCCCTGCCCACCATTTCCAAGAATGAAACCAATGTGAGTTCTTTTGAGCTGCCCGAGCTGTAAGGAGAATTATGAGCGAGAGATTTACAAAGCTTTATTCCCTGCCCGGGGACTTGTATTGCGAGGGCGCACCGCTGATGGTGCGCGCCGGAGCGCTGCTCAAGGATAATCCCACAGGCCGGGTGCTTGCACAGATGAAATTTGCGTCTCTGAGCAGCAATCGAATCAAGGCAGTCACCGTGAAGATTTACCCTCTGGACACCCAGGATAAGCCTCTGGGAGAGCCGGTGGAGTATACCTATCTTGATTTGGATATACCCTATGCCCGGGAATTCGGCTCCAAGGTGCCCGTGTTCCTGCCGGACAGTGCTACCCGCGCATTCCGCGTGGAGCTTTTAAAGGTCGTGTTTGATTCCAACAGTGAGTGGAGCGGGGAGGGGACAGTGCTTTCCGCCATTTCTCATCAGGATGTTCTGGAATCCGTCATTGGTGATCCCGACCTTCGCAGCCAGTTTAATCGGGAATTCGGAAATTCCTGCCGCTATGCGCCCCGCAAAGTTCTGGGACTCAAGCAGTGCGCCTGCGGCGCATTGGATGCCGAGGATGAACAATATTGCCATAGCTGCGGCGCCGCTTATGAAAAGCTTCTGCCCATTGACACGGATGCTCTGAAAGAGAATCTGGAAAAGTACAATCAGGAGCAGGCGGAGGCCGCGGCGCGTGAAGCGGAGCAGGCTGCAAAGAATAAAGCCCTTGCCATCAAGTGCCTGAAAATCGGCATTCCGATTTTTGCTGCTTTCATTATCATCAATTCCATCGTCAGCTCCAATAATAAGAAGCGGGAAGCCTACGAGGCTGCCACCGCGCTTGCACAGAAGGGGAAATACATCGAGGCCGCCGAAAGCTTTGATGCCCTCGGCAAGTATAAGGACTCCAAGGACAAGGCTGTGGAGGCGCTGTTCGACTTCGGCAAGCGCAGTGTTGAGAAGCGGGACTATTCCAAGGTCAGCACGGCGATTAACAATCTCTCCGGACGTCCCGGCTCTGAAGACGAAGTCGAGACGCTTCGGACGATGATTTTGGACAGCAAGTATGCCGATGCCACCGCGCTTCTCAATTCCGGCGAACTGGACGAGGCAAAGAATCTTTTCCTTGAGTTGAGGGATTACAAGGATTCTGCCGAGCACCTGTCCCGTTTCGGCACGGTGGATGTGCTCACGCAGGTGAAAACCGACACCTACACCGACACCTACAACTATGATGTCCGTGG
This sequence comes from Faecousia sp., assembly GCA_045599455.1. Lineage (GTDB taxonomy): Bacteria > Bacillota > Clostridia > Oscillospirales > Oscillospiraceae > Faecousia. The sequence continues at coordinate 2,926 of JAZRVX010000201.1, forward strand.
TGTTTTAATGTCTGTTGACCGCAAGGCATCTGTGAAGAACGGCGTTTCCTATACCATGTCCTACGGATATAAAAAGGATAAGATTAACGCTGCCGTGAAAAAGTTCGCAAAATCCACGGCTACCGAGTCTTCCTACTACGATGACCACGGCAACCTGACCCTCATCACTTACTTCTCCGGAAACAACAAAACGGAAACACTCTATACCAATGAGTACAGCGAAAGCGGCGCATTGATTAAGAAGACGGTGGAAAAATCCTACTATCAGAACAATAAACCTGTGAGCAATACCAGCGTGCCCACATGGGAAGAATTCACCTATGATGAAGCCGGGAATCCGCTGCATTACTCTGCTAAAACCGTGAATGCCACCGACGTGCTTTTAAATTATACCGAAGTTTCCTACACCCGGGATGAGAGTGGCAAATCGGTTGCCTCTACCTATGTCTATACGGTTATCAACACCAAGACGAATAAGGAAACCAAGACCGAGTATCATTATACCTATGCCTACGATGATAAGGGCAATATCGTCCGTGAGACCAAGCTTAACGATGCAGACCGTCCCATCACGGAAACAAAGCGCACATTCACCTATGACAATCAGGGCAGAATCACGAGTGTGGAGAGTGTAGCGGGTAAAACCAAGTCTGTGGAAACCTATACCTACAGTATCCTGACCACATACAGGAAGTAAACGCCGAAAACCCGGAAAAAACATAAAAAATATGGGAAATAATACTTGCTTTTTCCGTGTTCCTATGTTAAAATAACTCGGTCTGAAATCAAGGTGTGTCCTCTGTCCGTGTATTCGGTTATGAACGCCTAATATTTAAGGAGGACAAAGAAATGGATTTAGTCAAGGCTCTCAATAGCCAGTACATGAAGGAAGAGCTGCCCGAAGCAAAGGTCGGCGACACCGTTCGTGTGCATGTTCGCATCAAGGAAGGCTCCCGTGAGCGTATCCAGGTGTTCGAGGGTACCGTTATCGCCCGTAAGCATGGTGGTATCGGCGAGACCATCACCGTTCGCCGTATTTCCTACGGTGTCGGCTGTGAGAAGGTCTTCCCCCTGCATTCTCCCAATGTTGCCATGATTGAGACCGTCCGCAAGGGCAAGGTTCGTCGTGCAAAGCTGTACTACCTGCGTGACCGCTTCGGTAAGGCAGCCAAGGTCAAGGAGAAGGTCTAACCGAAAGGTTTATGAAAAAAGAGGGCAAGTTGCCCTCTTTTTTTATTGCCTGAGGAAAACAGTGGAAATTATGTCCCGATTATGTTATATTAAGCTATTATGACAGGATATAGCCTTATGGGGTGTTGATATGAAGGAAAAGAACTCTGAAAAACTTAACTGGAAGCAGAATGTCAGCCTGTATCTGCACGACTGCGTTTATATGCTCTGCGCCATTTTAATCGTGTTCATGCTGCTGTTTCGGGTTATCGTGGTGTCCGGCCCATCTATGAACAGTACCCTGTGGAATGGCGATTTGCTCCTTTTGCTCAGCAATTCCGTCTATCGTCAGCCGCAGCGCGGGGATGTGGTCGTGGCGGCCAAGCACAGCTTTGATAACGGCAAGCCCATTGTCAAGCGGGTGATTGCGCTGGAGGGGCAGACCGTGGATATTGATTTTCAGGAAGGCCTTGTCTATGTGGATGGTGTTCTCCTCCATGAGGATTATATCAACACCCCCACAAATCTCTGGGAGGGCGAGGTATTCCCGGTGACGGTGAAGCCCGGCTGTGTGTTCGTCATGGGCGATAACCGTAATAATTCCAAGGATTCCCGCAGCCTTGAGATTGGACAGATTGATAAGCGGGAACTGATGGGGAAAGCCCTCTTTCTGTTCCTGCCCGCAAGCCCCGACGGCAGCGGATTTGATTTCAGCCGAATTGGAGTTGTAAAATGAGCGAATTGGAGAAAATGACCATCCAGTGGTACCCGGGTCACATGACCAAGACCCGCCGCCAGATGGAGCAGGATATCAAGCAGGTGGATGCCGTCTGCGAAATCGTGGATGCCCGCATCCCCATTGCCAGCCGCAATCCCGACATTGACAGCATTTGCGGCACCAAACCACGAATCGTGGTGCTCAACCGTATGGACTTGGCAGACCCCGAGGCCACCAAGCGTTGGGCGGCATATTTCCGGGGCAAGGGCATGAGTGTGATCTCCACGGACTGCAAATCTCGCAAGGGGATTGCGGATTTTGGCCCCGCATCGCGCAATGCTTGCCGGGAGAAATTGGAGCGGGATGCCGCCAAGGGAATGCACAGACCTTTGCGTGTCATGGTGGTGGGCATTCCCAATGTGGGAAAATCCACTTTAATCAACCAGATTTCCGGCCGCAAGGGCGCCAAGGCGGAGAACCGCCCCGGTGTCACCCGCGGTAAGCAGTGGGTGACGGTGGACTCCGGACTCCAGCTTCTGGACACCCCGGGCATTCTCTGGCCGAAATTTGAAGACCCCAATGTGGGACTGCTGATTGCTTTCACCGGCGCGGTGAAAGAAGATGTGCTGGATGTGGAGGAGCTGGCAGTGCGGTTAATGGAGCTGCTGCATAAGCATTATCCTGCATCCTTAAAGGAGCGCTACAAGGTGGAAGCCCCCGAGGGAACCCCGGGCTATGAGCTTCTGGAGCAGGCCGGCAGAGCCAGAGGTTTTCTGGTCTCCGGCGGCGAGGTCAATACCGAGCGCATGGCCAAGGTGCTTTTGGAGGAATTCCGAAGCGGCAAGCTGGGCAGGCTCACTTTGCAGACCCCGGAGGATATGGCCTGATGGAGCAAGTAAATCTCTGGGAAATTGAGGAAGGGCTCTACAGCGACACAATCAACGCCATTGCGGGCGTGGATGAAGCGGGCAGAGGCCCCCTTGCGGGACCTGTGTGCGCAGCTGCCGTGATTTTACCCCGCGGCTTGGTCATTGACGGCCTAAACGACAGCAAGAAGCTTTCGGATAAGCGCCGCCGGGAGCTTATGCCCATCATCAAACAGGAGGCGCTGGCCTACGGCATTGCCTTTGCATCTGAGCAGGAAATCGATGAAATCAATATTTTGCAGGCCACCTTTCTTGCCATGAAGCGTGCACTTTCCGAGCTTAACGGCATGGCGGACTTCGCCCTCATTGACGGCAATCGTTCAACAGACTTCGGCCTTCCCATGCGGACGGTTGTAAAGGGTGACAGCCTGAGCGCCAATATTGCCGCCGCCTCCATTCTGGCCAAAGTCACTCGTGACGACTATATGCTGGAGCTAGCAAAGCAGTATCCGGGCTATGGCTTTGAGATTCACAAGGGCTACGGAACGAAGGCACACTACGAAGCCATTGACCGTCTCGGCATTAGTCCTGTCCACCGCAGAACCTTTTTGAAGAATCGTTATGGCTAAGGCGGGACTTTTGGGCGCGTGGGGCGAATCTCTGAGTGCAGAGTACTTACGCAAAAAGGGATATAAAATTGTCGCCTCAAACTATCGGTGCCGTTACGGCGAGATTGACATTATCGCCCGCAAGGGGCAATACCTTGTATTCGTAGAGGTGAAGCTGCGGCGCGATGACCGTTTTGCTGAGGCGAAGGAGTTTGTGGATGGGCGCAAGCAGGCGAGAATCCGCGCAACGGCTGCTTTCTACCTTTCCTGCAACGATTTAGATTTACCTGTGCGCTTTGATGTGGTGGAGGTTTATGCACCCGAGGGCATACAGACCAAGAACCCCGTCATTCATCATTTGGAGGATGCATTTCAATGAATTTTCCTGTATTTGACCTGCATTGCGATACTGCCCTTGCTCTGCTTGGGGAGGACATGAACAGCGCAGGTAGCTTGCGTAAAAACAATCTGCACATCGACCTTGAGCGGGCAGGGGAGCTTCCCGGCTACTGCCAGTGCTTTGCCTGCTTTACTTCTCCCATCATGGGCGGGGATATTGACCCGGTGGTGGTCTTTGAGCGGGAGCTTGTGACGGTTCAGCGTGAGCTGGATAAAAACAAAGACCTCATGTCTTTATGCTACAGTGCCGCCCAGATTGAGCGTAACCGAATGGCGGGGAAAATGTCCGCCGTTTTAACTATTGAGGGGCCTGCGGGCTTCGGCTATAATCCCGAGATGCTGCAGATGCTTCATCAGGTGGGCTTTCGCATTTCCACACTGGGCTGGAATGAGCAAAATGAGCTCTGCGGCTCCAATGTGACCGGCGGAGGACTCACGGATTTGGGGCGTGAGTTTGTCCGTGAGGCACAGCGGCTGGGTATTGTGGTGGATGTGAGCCACATTTCCGATGAAGCTTTTTATGATATCATGGATATTACCGAGGCGCCCGTGATTGCCACTCACTCCAATTCTCGGAGCCTGTGCCCCCATAGCCGCAATCTGACCGATGACCAGTTCCGTCAGATTGTGAAGACCGGCGGCGTGGCGGGTATCAACCAATATGCGGCATTTTTAGGTGAGAATCCCGACTTGGATACCGTATGTGACCATATCCTTCGCTTTCTGGAGCTTGACCCATCGGGGAAATCCATTGCCCTCGGTGGCGATTTGGACGGCTGTGATGAGCTTCCCCGGGGATTTGCAGGGGTTCAGGATTATCCGAAGCTTGCCCAGGCGCTCGGGAATCGGGGAGTGCCGGAGACTACGGTCATGGATATTTTCTGGAACAATGCTCTGCGGCTTATAAAGTAAAAAGGAGGTGCTTTCATGGCACTTTTCGTCATCGGCGATTTGCATCTGTGCCTGGGGGCACCGAAGCCCATGGATGTTTTCGGCGGCGCATGGGTCGGATATATGGAGAAACTGCGGCAGGGTATGTCCGTCATTACGGCGCAGGACACCACGATTTTGCTGGGAGACCTGAGCTGGGCACTGGACTTGCCGTCTTCCAAGCCGGACTTTGACTGGATGAATGCCATCCCGGGCAGGAAAATTCTCGTCAAGGGGAATCACGACTACTGGTGGTCAACCAAGGCGAAGTTCGACAAATTCTGCGAAGAGCACGGCTATGAAAACTTTGCGCTTCTGAATAACAACTGCTTTTTCTATGGTGATACCGCCCTGTGCGGCACCCGAGGGTGGTTTTTCGAGGAGGAGCACTCCGGGCAGCACGATGAAAAGGTGTTCAAGCGGGAGCTTGGTCGGCTGGAAGCATCCCTGAAAGCTGCCGGGGATTCTGCCAAAATCGTATTTCTGCACTACCCGCCCAAGTACAAGGGCTATGAATGCACGGAAATCATAGACCTGCTTCACAGGTACGATGTGCGCCATGTTTTCTACGGTCATCTCCACGGCCCCAGTCACAAACTTGCCATGGAGGGGCTTTGGGACGGCATCGAATACCGGATGGTCAGCTCCGACAGCATGAATTTTGTTCCTTTTCGCATAAATCTTTGAAAGAAAGCAAAGAAAAGTGTGGACAACCGCCGCATTTTTTGATAGAATAAATCGGCTATAATAAAATAGAAATTATATGGGCTGACGACAGTCACCCAATTAGGAGGATTTTTTTACATGGAGATCAAGAAAATTGAAGCCCAGGGCAAGCAGGCTACCGTCGTCGTTGAGATTGACCGCGAGCTGATGGAGTCCGGCGTGAACAAGGCATATCTGAAGGCTCGCAAGAGCATCCAGATTCCCGGCTTCCGTAAGGGCAAGGCTACCCGTAAGATGATTGAGAATCTGTACGGCGCTCATGTTTTCTATGAAGATGGTCTGGAAGAGATTTTCGGTGAGGTCTATGACTTTGCAATCGCAAAGCAGGACTTCAAGGCAATCGGCCGTCCCAACCTGACTGATATGCAGATTAGCGATGACAACATCGTCACCCTGACCCTGACCACCGAGCTGTATCCCGAGGTTACCCTGGGTCAGTACAAGGGTCTGGAAGTTGAGAAGGCTCCCGTGGTTGTCTCCGATGAGCAGGTTCAGGCTGAGCTGGATCGCATGGCTCAGAATGTTGCTTCCACCGAGGTTGTTGAGCGCGCCGCCAAAATGGGTGACACCGCCAACATTGACTTCGAGGGCTTTGACAACGGCGTTCCCTTCGAGGGCGGCAAGGGCGACAACTTCGACCTGAAGCTGGGCAGCGGTTCCTTTGTTCCCGGCTTTGAGGAGCAGGTTGTAGGCATGTCCGCAGGCGAGGAGAAGGACATTGACATTACCTTCCCCGAGAACTACACCCCCGAGCTGGCCGGAAAGAGCGTTGTCTTCCATGTGAAGGTCAACAAAGTCTCCGAGACCACAGTTCCTACTCAGGACGATGAGTTTGCAAAGGATGTCTCCGAGTTCGACACTCTGGAGGAGCTGAAGAACGACATCCGTGCCAAGGCTGTGGAGTCCGCTGAGAAGAATGCTCAGTCCGCTTTTGAGAATGCTGCTGTTGAGGCTGCTTCCGAGAATACCGTTGTGGATATGCCCAATGCTCTGGTTGAGCGCGAGCTGGACACCCAGATGGAGCGCTTTGCATATCAGCTTCAGATGAGCGGCTACTCCATGGAGCAGTACGCCAAGATGATGGGCGGCGATGTGAACACCATGCGCAATGCCTTCCGTCCCACCGCTGAAAAGCAGGCTAAGATTTCCGTCACTCTCGAGAAGATTGTGGAGGTCGAAGGCCTCACCGTCACCGATGACGAAATCAATGCTGAGCTGGAGAGTCTGGCCAAGCAGTATGAGATGGAAGTCGAGAAGGTTCGTGAGCTGGTTCCCGCTGAGGAGCTGACCGAGAGCTTGAAGGTTCGCAAGGCCACCAAGGTTATCGTGGACTCCGCTGTTGCTGTGGCTCCCAAGGCTACAGAGGAAGAGGCCAAGCCCGCCAAGAAGCCCAGAGCTAAGAAGGCTGCCAAGAAGACCGAAGAGGCTGTGGCTACCGAGGAATAATTTTCCTCCCCTATGGTTAGAATGTTTCACGGCAATACTGGAAAGGAGACATCACCATGAGTTTGGTTCCCTATGTTGTTGAGCAGACCAGCCGCGGCGAGCGCAGCTATGATATTTTCAGCCGTCTTCTCAATGACCGTATTATTTTCCTGTCCGAGGAAGTCAACGACACCACCGCGTCCTTGGTGGTTGCCCAGCTTCTCTACTTAGAGGCACAGGATCCCGATAAGGACATCCAGTTCTATATCAATAGTCCCGGCGGCAGTGTGACTGCCGGTATGGCGATTTACGACACCATGCAATACATCAAGTGCGATGTGGCGACCATTTGTGTCGGCATGGCAGCTTCCATGGGTGCATTCCTGCTCAGCGCAGGCACCAAGGGCAAGCGCATGGCGCTTCCCAATTCCGAAATCATGATTCACCAGCCTTCTGCCGGTACCCAGGGTCAGATTACGGACATGGCCATCCACCTGAAGCGTCTTGAGATTATCAAGGCACGCATGAATCGGATTATGTCCGAGAATACGGGCAAATCCATCGAGGAAGTGACGGCAGCCTGCGAGCGTGACAACTTCATGTCTGCCCGGGAGGCACTGGAATTCGGCCTGATTGACCGCGTTCTGGAGCATCACTAACACCAATGAACGCAGGCTGCTCCTGTTTTTGGGGGGCAGCCTGCGCAAAGGTCTATAGCATTTTTCAGAAACGAGGTAACAGCCCCATGGCTAAGAATACCGAAGCGCCCATTCGCTGCAGCTTCTGCGGCAAGCGCGAGTCCCAGGCTTCCCGCCTGATTGCAGGCCCCGGCGTTTACATTTGCAGCGACTGCGTTGCCGCCTGTGCAGACCTGCTCAAAGATGAGATTGCGTTTGATTCCGAGGGGAATGTTTCCTTTGAAACCCTGCCCACCCCCATGGAAATGAAAGCTTATATGGATAATTATATCATCGGCCAGGAGGATGCAAAGGTTGCTCTTTCCGTGGCGGTGTATAACCACTATAAGCGCATCTTCCTTGGCGCGGACAGCGATGTGGAGTTGCAAAAGAGTAATATTCTGCTCATCGGCCCCACCGGCAGCGGCAAAACGCTCTTTGCTCAGACCTTGGCGAAGATTCTCAATGTTCCCTTTGCCATTGCCGATGCAACCACATTGACGGAAGCCGGTTATGTGGGCGATGATGTGGAGAATATCCTGCTTCGTCTTTTGCAGGCCGCGGATTTTGATGTGGAGCGAGCACAGCGCGGCATCATCTACTTAGACGAGATGGACAAGATTGCCCGCAAGAGTGAGAATACCTCCATCACCCGTGATGTGTCCGGCGAGGGTGTTCAGCAGGCGCTGCTGAAGATTCTGGAGGGCACCGTTGCCAATGTTCCTCCTCAGGGCGGGCGTAAGCACCCCCAGCAGGAGATGATTCCCATTGACACTACCAATATCCTCTTCATCTGCGGCGGCGCATTTGACGGTCTGGATAAAATTATCGAATCCCGTACCGACCGTTCCGCCATCGGCTTTGATGCACCGGTGGAGAGCCGCAAGAAGCGCGATGTGGGCAAGCTCCTTTCTCAGGTTGAACCCCATGACCTGCTGAAATTCGGTATTATCCCGGAGCTTGTGGGTCGTATGCCCATGATTACCTGCCTGCAGAGCCTGACGGAGGATGATTTGGTTCGCATCATGGTGGAGCCGAAGAACGCCATTTCCAAGCAGTATCAGAAGCTTTTGGAGATGGAGAATGTCTCTTTGGAGATTACGCCCGATGCCATGCGTGCCGTTGCTCGCAAGGCACTTGCCCGTGAGATTGGTGCAAGAGGTCTGCGCGCCATTATGGAGCGCATCATGACCGGCATTATGTATGCAATTCCTTCCGACCTGACCATTCAAAAGGTGATTATCACTCCCGAATGCGTGGAGGGAGGCCAGCCCCAGATTGTCCGTGACAATGCACATCCGCGTCAGAAGCTGGGTGTCAACCGTTAAATTTGTCTGTTATGGGGGCAGTCACCTGCCCCCTTTTTTCCTATAGAGAGTGATTTCCGAAAGGAGGAGATTCCTTTGACCGAAACGATGTATGCAGGCACGCTTCCTATTCTGGCACTGCGTGGTCTTGCAGTTTTTCCCGACCAGACGGTTCATTTTGATGTGGGCCGCAAGAAGTCCATTGCCGCGCTGGACGAAGCTATGAAGGGCAATCAGATGCTTCTTCTGATTCCGCAGAAGGACATTATGGTGGATGACCCCAAGCTTTCCGACCTTTTGAGCGTGGGCACCGTTGCCATTGTAAAGCAGGTGCTCAAATCTCAGGAGGAGAATCTGCGGGTTCTCGTGACCGGTGTGAGCCGCGCCAGAATCACCGAGATGCAGAAGACGGAGCCGTTCCTCTCCGGCATTGTGGAGTCCATTCCACCCATGCACTCCTTGGATAATCCCGGTGCCCACGCTATGCGGCGGGAGGCTGTGCAGCTCTACGGCGAATATGTATCGCAGGTTGACCATCCCAGTCAGCTTGTGCAGCTTCGCATGGTTGCATCCTCCGACAGCGGCTTTATTGCCGACTGCATCGGCCAGCACTCGGGCATTGAATTTGAGGATAAGTGTAAGCTGTTGTGCGAGCTTCGGCCTACCAAGCGTCTGGAGTATGCGGTAACCCTCCTGCACAAGGAGATGGAAATGCTTCGGCTTGAGTCCGTCATTCAGGAGAAGACCAAGGCATCCATCGACCAGAACCAGCGTGACTACTATCTGCGCGAGCAGATGAAAGCCATCCGCGAGGAGCTGGGTGAGGGGGATGAGGCCGATGATGAAAATGACGAGACCAAAATCCGCGCCCTGCATCTGGATGAGGCAAATGAAAAAAAGCTTCTGAAAGATGCACAGAAGCTGCGCAAGCAGCCCTTCGGTTCCTCCGAGGCCGCGGTCCTGCGCAATTATCTCGATACGGTCTATGACCTGCCGTGGAACAGCGTAACCAAGGAGCGGGTCGATGTCAAGGCAGCCGAGAAGATTCTCGAGCATGACCACTTCGGCATGGAGAAGGTCAAGGAACGCATTTTGGAGTCCATCGCCGTTCGACGGATGGCACCTGAGGCACCGCCTCAGATTCTGTGCCTTGTGGGTCCTCCCGGTGTGGGCAAGACCTCCATTTCCTATTCCATTGCCAAGAGTCTGAACCGCAAGATGGTTCGGGTCTCTCTGGGCGGCGTTCATGATGAAGCGGATATTCGCGGCCACCGCAAGACCTATGTGGGTGCAATGCCCGGGCGTATTATGACCGCCCTGACACAGGCCGGAAGCAGCAATCCTGTCATGCTGCTGGACGAGATTGACAAGATGGGCTCCGATTACCGCGGAGATCCCGGTGCAGCGCTTCTTGAGGTGCTGGATTCCGAGCAGAATCACGCTTACCGTGACCACTATGTGGAAATTCCCTTTGACCTTTCCGATGTGCTTTTTATTGCCACGGCAAACACACTGGACACGGTTTCAAGACCTCTGCTTGACCGTATGGAGATTATCGAGCTGAACTCCTACACCGATGAAGAGAAGGTTCAGATTGCCAAAAATCATCTCATTTCCAAGGCGTATGCCAAGCATGGCCTGAAAAAAAGTCAGCTGAAAATCACGGATGATGCCATTCGGGAGATTATCGGCTGCTATACTCGGGAGTCCGGTGTCCGCTCCTTGGAGCGCTCCATCGAGTCCATTGCCCGCAAGGCGGTCATGGAGTTTGTCCGTGACCCTGAGCTTAAACGCATAACCGTCACCCCTGCCAATATGGAAAAGTACCTCGGCGTGCGAAAGTTCCTGCCGGACTATATTTCAAGTACCGACCAGGTTGGCCTCGTGACCGGCCTTGCATGGACTTCCGTTGGCGGTGAGACCCTGGAGGTTGAGGTCAATGTCATGGATGGTTCCGGCAAGCTGGAGCTCACCGGTAACTTAGGCGATGTGATGAAGGAGTCCGCCCACGCGGCGCTGAGCTACATCCGCGCCAATGCCGACAAGCTCCGTGTCCCCGCAGACTTCTATAAGACCAAGGATATTCATGTCCATTTCCCCGAGGGCGCCGTACCCAAGGACGGACCCTCCGCCGGCGTTACGGTCTGCACCGCCATCGTTTCCGCCTTGACCGGGACACCGGTTCGGCGGGATGTGGCTATGACCGGTGAAATCTCCCTGCGCGGTCGGGTCATGCGCATCGGCGGCCTGAAGGAGAAGACCATGGCAGCTCTGCGCCACGGCATCCACACCGTCATCATCCCCAAGGAAAACGAGCGGGATTTGGAGGAAATCGACCGGCAAGTGCGGCGTCAGCTGAATTTCGTCACGGCTTCCACTGTGGAAACCGTGCTTGATACGGCGCTGTGTCGCGCGGTGGAAATGAAGGCACCCTTTGTTTCGGTTCCCGAGGATGTGAAGAAGCCCCACACCAATACCATCTCCCAGTGAGGTAGCCCATGAATTTTCAGAATGTAGAGTTTTTCATCTCCGCTGCCTCACCCAAGGATTTCCCCAAGAACCGCTTGCCGGAGATTGCCTTTGCGGGAAAATCCAATGTGGGCAAGTCCTCCGTCATCAACCGTTTACTCCAGCGCAAGAACTTCGCCAGAGTGGGTGATAAGCCCGGCAAGACCATCCATGTGAATTATTTCACCCTGGATAAGAAATGCTACCTTGTGGATTTGCCCGGTTATGGATTTGCCAAGGTTTCCCAGAGCGAGAAAGAACGCTGGGGCAAGCTTATGGAGGACTATTTTGCCGCAAACCGCATTGATTTGGGCGTGCTGATTGTGGACTATCGCCATCCGCCCACGAATAATGATGTGACCATGGCACGCTGGTTTCTGGATTCCGGCTGCCCCTTTGTGGTTATCGCCAACAAGATGGACAAGCTCAAAAAAAGTGAATTGATTCCCAATCTGGAAGTCATTCGCCGGGATTTGGAGCTACCCGAGGATGTGGAAATCATTCCCTTCTCCGCAGAAAAAGGTGACGGACGGGATGCCCTTGTCCGACGCATCCTTGCCACGGTTAAAGAATCATGAAAAACAGCGGAAAGCTTTTGCTTTCCGCTGTTTTGTTTTATGCGCTTTCTTTTACCTTTTTCAGAGCCTGTGCCAGCTGGTCGGGGCAGGAGGTGGACTTCATGCCGCACTTGATCCCTTCCACGCGGGAAATCAGCGCGTCAACTTCCATGCCTTCCACCAGAGCGCCGATGCCCTTGAGGTTGCCGTTGCAGCCACCGAGGAACTGCACATTATGTACCTTGCCGTCCTCCACATCGAAGAAAATCATCTGGGAGCAGGTGCCCTTGGTCTTGTATTCGTAATGCATATTCATTTCTCCTTTATTTTGTAATGTCCACGATTTTCGCGGACAGAAAATCCGAAAGCTGTTCGGGATTTACCACCATCTGGTGCCCCCGCTCACCGGCGGAGACGGCAATTTCATCCCATAGAATGCAGGTTTCATCCAGATAGGTGGGGTAGTGCTTCTTCATCCCCACAGGGCTGCATCCGCCTCGGATGTAGCCGGTCAGCCCCGGCAGCTCCTTGACGGCCACCAGTTCCATATTCTTGTCTCCTGCAGCTTTGGCGGCCTTTTTGAGGTCAAGCTCACAGCACACCGGGATGCAGAATACATTTATGCCTGTCTTCTCACCGCGGGAAACCAAGGTTTTGAACATCATCTCCGGGTTCATTCCCAGAACCTCGGCAGCGTGGACTCCGGACAAATCCTTTTCATCATATTCATAAAAATCCTCATGCAGAGGGATTCCGGCCTGTTCCAAAAGCCGAACTGCGTTGGTTTTTGCACCCATGAAAATCACCATGTTTATTATATCTCCCTTGTCAAGAGTTCGCATGAAATGCCCGGATGCGGACACCCTATTTCCAAAAGGAGGTAGACTCATGGAACAGAAGGATGAAAAGAAGGACACAGTAACAGAACTGGGTGCATCCGTCACCGAGACAGCCCGGGGTAATATCTATACCTTAACCATCATCGGTCAGGTGGAAGGGCATCAGGTTGCGCCGGAGACCGTGAAAACCACGAAGTATGAGCATATCCTGCCGCTTCTTGCCAGCATTGAGGAAAGTGAGGATGTGGCGGGGGTATTGCTGCTTTTGAATACCGTCGGCGGAGATGTGGAAGCGGGGCTTGCCATCGCCTCCATGATTGCCGGGATGAAGAAACCCACGGTCTCTCTGGTGCTGGGCGGGGGACACTCCATCGGCATCCCGCTGGCAGTCTGTACCCGCAAGTCATTCATTGCCCCCACGGCCAGCATGACCGTGCACCCGGTGCGAATGTCCGGAACGGTTATCGGCGCACCGGCGACCTTTCGGTATTTTGAGCGGATTCAGGATGCAATCACGGATTTTGTGACACTCAATTCCTCCATCTCCCGGGATAAATTCACAAAATATATGATGGCGACAGGGGAGATTGCCTCGGATGTGGGCACGATTCTCTATGGCAAGGAGGCGGTTTCCTGCGGTTTGATTGATGAAATCGGGGGATTAAGTGATGCACTTTCCGCACTTCACGCCATGATAGATGGGGAAGAACCACCCAAAAGAGGAAAAAAGAGAAGTAAATCTTAAAATTTGCAAAATAGGACTGGATTTGTGGGCACCATCATGGTATAATAAAAGCTACGCAATTATTATACATTTGATTTTATGAGGAGGGAACGAAATGAACCTGAGCATACCTGCCCAAATTCTATATGGTTTTGTCATGGGCGCTGCGGAAGTTCTGCCCGTTTCCTCCCGTGCTCACGGCCAGATGCTCGCGAAGCTCTTAGGTGACAGCGCCTCACCGCTTGGTATGCTGTTTTTGCATCTGGGTGTGGTGCTGGCACTCTACACAGCCACTCGCGAGACCACGGTCAGAATCCTTCGTGCGCTGGCGTTGGCTCGTGTTCCCAAGCGTAAGCGCAAGCGCCCCTTGGATGTGACAAGCCTTATGGATTTTCGGCTCCTGCGCACCATGGTAATTCCGGCAGTACTTCTGACACTGCTGTATTCCAAGCTCAGTGTGCTGGATTCCAATTTGCTGATTGTCTCGGCTTTTGTGTTTTTCAATGGCTTGCTCCTGTACATCCCGCAGTTTTTCCCCGGCTGCAACAAGGATGCCAGAACTCTGAGTCCCTTGGAGGGACTGTTTATAGGCGCCGGTATGGGACTTGGCGTGTTTCCCGGTGTGTCCGGCATGGGCGCAGGCGTTTCCATCGGTCTTATTTGCGGTGTCGAGCGCAAGTACATGATGAACATGGCCTTACTTACCAATCTCGCGGTTTTGATTACCCTGACGGTACATGATGTTCTCGCGCTTCTTTCTTTCGGAGTGGGAGTTTTAAGCTTTGCGCAGATTGCGGACTGTTTTCTGGTTGGTCTTGCGGCTTTTGCAGGATGCACGATTGCGGTTCGCGTTGTGCGCAAGCTTTCCGATTTTACGAACTTTGCCTATTACTGCTGGGGCGTTGCCCTGCTTGTGTTCATACTGAACCTTTTGGCTTAAGGAGGTTTCAAAATGAGTCAAAAATCCAGCCGTGCGCAGAAGGCGGTCTCCACTGCTGAGCGCAAGACCGGGAATCGTCCCGCACAGAAGGCGGCACCCAAGAAGGCACCTCCCGAGGAACATTCCATTCCCGGCTATCTTATCGCCGCGGCTATTAGTTTTGTGGTATTTTTCTTTCTGGTGGTCATGGCGGTGAATCCTGAGGGACTGCTCACCCATGCCTTGCAGACCTTTGTGCTGGGGTTAGTGGGGCGCGTAGCGTTCTATCTGCTGATTCCGGCCAGCCTGTTCCTGTTTTTTCTGAATGTCCTCAATCCCCGCAGGGATGTGAAAGGGCAGACTGCTTGCGTACTGCTTTTTGTATTCTTCGTCGGCTGTATTCATCACCTGATTGTTCAGCAGCAGGGCATGGCGCAGGGTTTTGCCGTGGTTGCCGACCTCTATATGGGCGGCCGTGGCGGAAGAAGTGCTGGTGTGCTCTGCGGCGGCACGGCTATGATGCTTCGCAGCACCTGCGGTGCTCCCATTTCCTATGTAATTTTTGCTCTGCTGGCACTGCTTACACTGCTTGGTTCCTTCGGCATTACCATTCCCGGACTTGTCCGTGCCATTGCTGCCCGTCCCCGGGATGAGTGGGAGGAAGATACGAAAACCAGACCGGAACCTGCCGAGGCAGTTGTCAACCACATTGCCAACAAGCGCATTGAAAAGAAGCGCAGAGCACGGGAGGCCGCAGCTATCCAGCCGCCTCCTGCGGCGGTTGTAGGCCGTGCAGAGCCCGTTGTGGTTCGCCCCGCTCAGCAGCCCAAGGCCAAGGCTGAGCCTGTCCGTCCTGTCGGCGTTTCGGAACCTGTTGAGAAGATAATTTCTTCCAATAAGGCCATTGATTTTATGTCCGCTGTGGATCAGGATATTTCTACTCCCATTTTCGGCGTGGCAGCCATGGAAGCCGAAGGCCCCGAGGAATATCGTCCTGATTTTGCGACCCTGCAGTCGGAGTCCGAACCCATCAGCCGCATGCCCGCCTTTGAGGCCGAGTCCTCCGTCACCCGGGTAAAGGTGAAGCCCGCTCCCGTCCGTCCGGTTCGGGTGGAAGCCGAGGAAATGCCTATAGAGGAAGCCCCCAAGAAGGTCACGGCCAAGGAAGCACAGAAGGCAACCAAGCAGGTTGCCCGGGAAATTGCGCGCAATCAAGCCGCAGAGCCGTCTGACTATTGCTTCCCGCCCATCAATCTGCTCAGGCTCCCCGTTGGCGGTGCCGCTGACGGAACGGAAGAAATGCGGGATAATTCCCGCCGTCTGAATGAAACGCTGGCATCCTTCCACATTGATGCCCATATCACCAATGTGACCCGCGGCCCCTCCGTTACACGCTATGAAGTGGAGCTTGACAAGGGTGTGCGGCTTAACAAGCTGACCAACTGCGCAGATGACATTGCCCTGAGCCTGGGCGCCTCCGGCGTGCGTATTGCCGCCGTCCCGGGCAAGATTTCCATTGTCGGTATTGAGGTGCCCAACCGCAGTGTGACCAATGTTTCCCTGCGGGAGGTGCTGGATTCCCCGGAATTTGCCCGCGCCAAGTCCAAGTCCAGCTTCGCCGTTGGCAAGGATATCGGCGGCAACTGCATTGTGGGCAACATTGCCAAGATGCCACATATGCTCATTGCCGGTACCACCGGCTCCGGCAAATCCGTGTGCATGAACTCCATTATCATTAGCCTTTTGTATAAGGCAAGCCCCTCCGATGTGAAGCTCATCATGGTTGACCCCAAGATGGTGGAGCTGGGAATTTACAACGGCATTCCCCACTTGCTGATTCCCGTTGTTACCGACCCCAAGAAGGCTGCCGGTTCGCTTCAGTGGGCTGTGACGGAGATGCTCCGCCGCTATAAGCTTATGAGTGATGCCGGTGTGCGTGATTTGGAGTCCTATAATTCCATTGTTACCGCCGACGGAGAAGGGGAGAAGCTTCCTCAGATTGTGGTCATCATTGACGAGCTGGCCGATTTGATGCTGGTTGCCGCCAAGGAAGTGGAGGATTCCATCTGCCGTATTGCCCAGATGGGTCGTGCTTCCGGTATGCACCTGATTATTGCAACGCAGCGACCCTCTGCGGATGTCATTACGGGTCTGATGAAAGCCAATATTCCCTCCCGCATTGCATTCTCCGTGGCATCGGCTATGGAGTCGCGTATTATTCTGGATACCCAGGGTGCCGAGAAGCTTGTCGGCAAAGGCGATATGCTCTTCGCGCCCATCGGTTGCGGCAAGCCCATGCGTGTGCAGGGCTGCTTCGTCACCGATGGCGAGGTAGAGAGTGTTGCCTCCTATGTCAAGGAGCACTATTCCGCCAGCTATAATCAGGAAGTCCTGGAGGATATTGAGAAGAAAGCACTCCAGACAGGAAAAACCAAACCCGGCGTTGCAGAGGCCGATACCTTTGACGAGGAACTGGACGGCGATGAAATGCTTCCTGCGGCTGTGGATGTGATTTTGGAAACGGGACAGGCCTCTGTCTCCATGCTCCAGCGGCGGCTGAAACTGGGCTATGCCAGAGCGGCACGCATTGTGGATGAGATGGAGGAGAAAGGCATTGTCGGCCCCTTCCAAGGCTCCAAGCCTCGAGCAATCTTGATTACCAAGGAGCAGTGGGCTGCCCAGCGCGGCGGCGAGCAGATGTCCATGGACGATATGGAACCTCCCTTTGATGTGGAGGATTAACCTGTCTATGCGCGCGTTTTTCGCGCTTTAGAACCAGCCGAAAGGCAAATATATTTGCATCCCATCCGATTCCCGGAGGGACAGCAAGGAGGATTTTTATGAAAACCAATACCAAAACCATCGCTGGATTGGGACTGTTCACTGCAATCGTCATCGTGTTGCAGATGCTGGGCAGCTTCATCCACTTCGGCACCTTCTCCATTTCTCTGGTGCTGATTCCCATTGTCATCGGTGCATCCCTCTACGGCCCCAAGGCCGGAGCATGGCTGGGCTTCGTGTTCGGCATGGTGGTGCTCCTGTCCGGTGACGCCGCTCCGTTTCTGGCCGTGAATTTCCTGGGCACAATCGTGACCGTGCTGGTCAAAGGCACCATGTCCGGCCTGTGCGCAGGCCTTGTCTATAAATGGCTGTCCGGCAAGAATGTCACCATGGCTGTTGCTGCCGCAGCTGTTGCCGCACCGGTTGCCAATACCGGCGTGTTTCTGATTGGCTGCCTGTTGTTCTTCCTGGACACCGTGGCCGCTTGGGGTGCCGCTGCCGGCTTTGCCAATGTGGGTTCTTACATGCTCATCGGCTTCGTTGGCCTCAACTTCGTGTTTGAGCTGCTGTTCAATCTGGTGCTGAGCCCCGTGGTCGTCCGCCTGATTCATATTGCGCAGAAGAAGTAAAATTGAAATTAAAATCGCAGGTTGCCATCCGGCAGCCTGCGATTTTTTATTGCTTGGAGCAGTTTTGAATCTTCTGTGCCAGGGTGGTGATTTGCTCGATATCTTCCCGAAATCCCCGCTCAACCCACACCTGCATCATTGCCTGTACTCCTGCGCTCATAAATCGGCTGTAATATTCCTGCTGTGCGTCATCTTCCGACCAGATGGGCATGGTGTCCGGTAGAAAACGGGAGAATTTTTGCTGACATACCGGCAGCAGCCCGCTTTGGTACATGCATGAGAAAAAATCCACATGCTCCTTGGAGAAGGAGAAGTAGAGCTTCAATTTTTCATCCGTGGATTTTCCTTCGATTTCCTGTTCAAAGAGACTGCAAAGACAGTCAAGCTGATAATCTATCACATCCTCTTTCAGTTCAAAATTGCGGTAAAATGTTTTCCTGCCAACCTCCGCTTCCTCGCAGATTTCCGTCACGGTTATCTGTGCAAATGGCTTTTCTTTCATAAGTGTCAGCAGTGCCTTCGCAATCATGCTTTGACTGCGTAAGGCACTTTTATTTGTCTGATGAATGTACATGGCTTTGACCCACTTTCCGTACTTATGTGTCAGTTTCCCGATATGGATTGATTTTTGTGTTTTGCGGGATTATGATAACACAAAATAGAAAAAGACACAAGTGTGTCGGAAAGGCGGAGCACATGAATCTAGATTCTTTTTACAGAGGTGAGGCCTTTGATGCCTATTCGTATTTTGGTGCTCATGTAGGTGCTGACAGTGTAACCTTCCGCACCTACGCGCCCTGTGCATTTGAAATCACCCTGATTGGCGAGTTTAATAACTGGCAGGAACAGCCGCTCACCCGGAGCCTGAGCAGCGGTGTGTGGTCTGTGATGGTGGCGGATGCGAAGCCGGGGCAGATGTATCGCTATGTTATCTACGGTCAGAATGGACGGGTAGAGCACTGTGACCCCTATGGCTTTGGTATGGAGCTTCGCCCGGGTGCATGCTCTGTGATTCGTGACCTTCATTCGTATTCATTTTCCGATGAAACATGGATGAGAAAGCGCACGAAATGTTTTGATAAGCCTTTGAACATTTATGAGCTTCATCTCGGCTCCTGGAAAATGCCCGATGGTCATTGGTGTCAATACAATGAAATTGCGGACAGCCTGATTGCCTATCTCAAAGAACATGACTATCAGTACGTAGAGCTTATGCCCCTGTCCGAGCATCCCTTTGACGGTAGCTGGGGCTATCAGAACACGGGCTTTTTCGCGCCTACCT
Organism: Faecousia sp.; assembly: GCA_045599455.1. Lineage (GTDB taxonomy): Bacteria > Bacillota > Clostridia > Oscillospirales > Oscillospiraceae > Faecousia. The sequence goes on from JAZRVX010000201.1 coordinate 21,991, forward strand.
TCCGCTACGGCACATTCGATGGGTTAAAGGAACTGGTTGACAAGCTCCACCGAGCCGGGATTGGCGCGATTATGGATTTTGTCCCTGTCCACTTTGCGGAGGATTCCACGGCCTACCCCGGGGTTACAAAGGAGGTAAACTCGGGATGACCCATCCCGGGAAAAAGCTGAACTTTATGGGAAATGAATTGGCTATGTTTCGGGAGTGGGATGAGCGGCGGGAGCCTGACTGGGATATTCTGAAAATGCCAGCACATGATTCTTTTCACCGCTTCATCACCGACCTGAATCGAATATACGGAAAAGAAAAATCCCTGTGGGAGCAGGATGACACCTATGAGGGGTTCCGCTGGGTGGATGGCATCAGTGAAAACCCTTGTGTATTTGTTTATATGAGACTCGGAAAGTCCGAAAAAACGCTGATTATCCTGAATTTTTCCGATACTTCGGCGCAATTAACCCCGCCCTCCGTGGGAAAAGCCGCAGAGCTTTTGAATTCCGACTGGGAACTATACGGCGGAAGTACCCGAAAATCCTATCTCAGACATATTCCTAACTCGATTGTGCCATTTGGTGCAATGCTTTTCCGGCTGCGTGGCTGAAAACTCCGTTACCCTATGCCCTCTCGTATCGGGAGGGTATTTTTTATTTCTCTCGGACATAGAATCTTTGTGAGGTGAGGGCATTGGATGGACAGTGGCAGGGACTTCTGGATATTCTTCCAACCGGACTGCGTACTGCTGCGGAAGCTGTTGGGGCGGACAGGCTCTTGGAGATTAGATTGCGCCTGAACCGTAATGTACAGCTTGTGTGCTTGGATGGTGTGCAGATTTTGACTGTAATGGTGGTGCCTGAATATCTTTCCCATGTCGTAAACATGGCAAGTCAGTATTCGCCGTGGTGTGCATCCACTGCGTCCATGGGCTATCTGACAGCCCGGGGCGGACATCGAATCGGAATCTGCGGCGGGGCGATTGTGAAGGATGGGCGGATGACAGGCTTTCGGAATATTGACTCACTGTGCATTCGGGTCAATCGGGATATAACCGGTATCAGCAGGGCACTTCCCAATAGCGGGAGCCTTCTGATTTTGGGTTCTCCCGGCACGGGGAAGACAACCCTCCTGCGTGACTATATCCGCAGGCTTTCACAAAAAAGTGCAGTCAGTGTGGTGGACGAGCGTGGAGAGCTCTTCCCGGACGGTGTTAATCGAGGCGGGAATGTGGATGTTCTCACGGGCTGTGCAAAGGCACACGGCATGGAAACAGTTCTTCGGGTGATGAATCCCGAATACATTGCTGTGGACGAGATTACATCGCTTGAGGACTGTGCGTCAATCATCCACTGCGCCAACTGCGGCGTTAATCTTCTGGCAACTGCCCACGCCGGGAGCTTGGAGGATTTCAAAAAACGCCCTGCATACCGTCCCATTCTGGACTCCGGGGTGTTCTCCCACATTGTCCTGATGCATCGGGATAAAACCTATCATGTGGAGGAAGCGGCGTTATGTGGGTGCGAATAATCGGAGCGGCGGTTACAGTGGGTGCCTGCTCCGCTTTCGGATTCGGTGTGGGATTTGACTATCGGCGGCGTGTCCGAGAGCTTGGAGATTTCCTCCGCTGCTTGCAGGAAATGGAGCTTGCTTTGTGCGAGCAGCCCATACCCTTGCCGGAATTATCCTTGCGGGCGGGAAAGCTGGGCAGGGGGCGTGTTTACGCGGTTATGCGGAGCTTTTCCGACAGCTTGAAAGCGGGGGTGTACGCCGATGTGGCGGGCTGTATGCGCTTTGCGCTGGAGCAGAATCCGCTTGATAATCGCTGCCTGCATCGTTATTTCACAGAGCTGGGGCGCAATCTCGGACGGTTTGATTTGGCGGGTCAGGTGCAGGGACTGCGCACGCTTTCCCAATCCGCAGGTGGAAAGCTTTTACAGTTGGAGCGTGAGCAGGCGGCAACCGTTCGCGTTTACCGCACCTTGGGAATCTTTGGAGGGATGGCATTGGCGGTGCTGCTGATTTGACCATGGAAGTGGATTTAATTTTCAAAATTGCCGCCGTCGGCATTATCGTATCGATTCTGAATCAGGTTCTGAGCCGCTCCGGGCGGGACGAGCAGGCCACTATGACAAGCCTTGCCGGGGTCATTGTGGTGCTGATGATTCTGGCGCAGAAAATTGCAGAGCTGTTTACCATGGTGAAAACATTGTTTGAATTTTAATGGATACTTATGTACGGATTTTGTGCGGCGCGCTGATATCTGCGATACTCCTGCTGTCCCTGCCGGAGAATGGGAAGACCTTCGGTGCCTTACTGACCATGGGCACCTGTGTGATGGTGCTTTTGTCGGCAATCCATTTTCTGGAACCGATTTTGGATTTTATTCGCCAGCTCAGGCAGACAGCGGGGCTTCCCGATGACTATCTGCGGCTGCTTGTGAAAGTATTGGCAGTTGGGCTTTCCTCGGAGATTGCGGCTTCCGTGTGCAATCTCAGCGGCGCGCCGACCCTTGCAAAAACGGTGGAGCTGGTTGGAGCATTCCTGATTGTGAGCTTTACGGTTCCGCTTTACGCCGCGGTCTTGGAGTTGATACAAAAGCTTGTAGGAAGTGTATGAAAAAATCTATCTGGCTGTTTCTGATTTTCATATTTCTAGTCATTCCTGCTTCTGCATTGGAAGCGCCGGTGCCGCCCGGTGAGGCGGCGGCCATTGCACCTCCGCCCACGCTGTCATTTGGACAGGGATTGCAGAAAATGCTCCGCGCGATTATTCCAACCATGCGCCCGGATGTGGCCGAGGCGATTGGTGTGTGCACTGTGATTTTTGCATCGGCTGTTTTAGTGAGCTTGGTGGGCGGGGATGTGCAGCGGCTTTCCGATGCGTCAGCCCTATGTGGGATTGGCTGTATCAGTACGGCGTTTCTAAGCTCCGCTCACAGTCTGATTCTTCTCGGCGCATCCACAGCTCGGGAGCTGCAGGAGTATGGCAAACTTCTTCTGCCTGTTATGACCACGGCCTTGGCGGCCACGGGGCATATGACGACCTCCGCAGCCCTCTATGCAGCAACGGCCATGTTTAATACGGCTATTGGCGGCTTTTTGATTTCTACCATGATTCCCATGCTGTATTTTTATTTGGCTGTATGCGTCAGTGCTGCTCTCACCGGGGAGAAGATTCTGAAAGCGGTGAAAAAAGAGTTTAAGGCATTTCTTACATGGAGCATAAAAACCGTTCTTACCGTGTTTACCGCCTATCTAGGCATCACCGGGGTCGTCAGCGGGACGACGGATGCCGCGGCACTCAAGGCTACCAAGACTGCAATCTCTGCTTTTGTTCCTGTGGTGGGCGGTGTCCTGTCCGATGCATCGGAGTCCGTCCTTGTCAGTGCTACCCTTATAAAAAATTCCGTGGGAATCTATGGAATCTATGCGATTCTGGCCATATTCCTGAAACCGTTTTTTAGGATTTGTCTGCATTATCTGCTGCTTCGCATATGTGCGGCGGTTTGCGCTATGTTTACCTCCGAAGCAATCGGGGAACTTGTGGAGGATTTTTCATCCGTCCTGGCGATTTTACTGGGACTTACGGGAGCGCTGTGCATCATTCTGTTCATCAGCTGCGTGTGCTTTCTGCGAGGGAGCGGCCTATGAAGTTTTTAGGGCAGCTCCTTGTGACGGTGAGCGGCGTTTCCATACTGGGCGGCATCGGCGCAAGCCTGACAGGCTCTCGTACAGCAAAACGGATTCGTGTCATCACCGGGCTTTTCATTCTGCTTGCGGTTTTGGAAGCGGTGTCTTCTGTTTCCCCGGGGGATTATCTCGGAGATTTTGAACGCTTCACACTGGATGCTGAGCACTATGCCGACCAGGGCAGAGCACTTTCCGAAACGGAGCGCGCAGCCATCATAAGCAGGTCACTGGGGGCATATATTGAGACCGGGGCCGCCGATTACGGTCTGCGGTTGGAGGCAAAGGTGGATTTATCGGATGAAGATAGGTGCAGCCCGGTGTCTGTCACCCTTACCGGGGAGTGGACAGCGGAGCAGAAAGAAAAGATTACAGCGGATATTGCCCGAGAAATCGGGATACCGAAGGAGCGGCAGCAATGGATTTTTCGCAAGTGAAAGCAATAACATCTCCGGTGGTGAAACGCTACAGTCCGTTTCTGCTGGTTCTTCTGCTGGGTATCGGGTTGATGCTTTTGCCTTCAAAACCTGCGCAGCAGGTGGCGACACCGCCTGCCCCTGCCGGTTCGGATGCGGATGTGGATTTGCAGAGTGAATTGTCAAATCTGCTGTCTAAGCTGAGTGGCGCGGGGAAAGTGCAGGTACTTCTGACTCGGAAGGAAGGTGAGCAGATTCTCTACCAGTGCAATGAGAATAAAGTCACAAACGATACATCCGGTTCCGATTCCATACAGACGGTCATGGTGACGGATAATGCGCACAATCAGTCCGGCCTTGTCCGTCAGGTGAATCCGCCGACCTATCTGGGGGCAGTGGTGCTGTGTCAGGGAGCGGACAGTCCGACTGTAAGACTTGCCGTTGTGGAGGCGGTCAGTAATGCCACAGGCTTACCAACCAATCGAATCTCTGTCTTGAAGATGAAATGAATGGAGGCTATCCTATGAAAATCTGGAAGAAGAATATGGTTGCGGCGGCAGTACTTGTCACCGTGTGTGCCGGAATTTATGTCAACTGGGTTTATGCCGGACAGGAGGTTTCGCTGGAGGACACCATGGATTCCCAGAAGGTTATGAGCGATGAGTCGCTGGTGCTGACCGGCGATGTGGCGGCGATTTCGGCGGGGGAGGATGTGCAGACCACCGCTTCCGACTATTTTTCCGCAGTCCGTCTGTCCCGCCAGCAGGCGCGGGACAATGCGCTGAATCTGTTGCAGGAGGCCATGACCTACTCCGATGACCGCAAGGCGGCGGAGTCGGCGGTGGAGCTGGACGATATTGTACAGACAGCTCTCAGTGAAGCTCAGATTGAGAGTCTGATTATCGCCAAGGGATATGCCGACTGCGTGGCGTATATGACGAACTCCGGTATTTCCGTGGCGGTTTCCAGTCCGGAGGGGGGTCTGCAGCAGACGGATGTGGCGCTCATCGCGGATGTGGTCATGTCCCAGTGTGATTTCGGCCTGCCCGATATCCGAGTCGTAGAAGTTCAGTAAAAAGATGGGTGGCTACAGGATGCCACCCATCTTTTTGTGTAATAAAAACTGTTGTATTTTTCCGCATCTGTGTTATAATAAGCAAAAGTATGGTTACTTTCACAGAATAGTAAAGAAACGAATACAGGAGGTATTCTTATGGCTGATTTTAAGCAGTACATCACCCAGAAGCAGGACAACGGTTCCGTCATGATTTCCGAGGATGTGGTCTGCGCCATTGCAGAGCATGCCCTGACCGAAGTGGACGGTATCACCGGCCTGAGCGCCAAGCCCGGCAGTGATATTGTGGATATTCTGGGCGTGAATTGGGGCAAGGGTATTCGCATTCTCATTGCCGAGGACAATAGTCTTCGTGTTCATTGCAATATCATTGTGGACTATGGCTACAGCGTCAGCGATGTTGCCGCTGCTGCACAGACGGCAGTCACTTCCGCAGTGGAGAGCATGACCGGCGTGAAGGTCAATAGTGTGGATGTGAATGTCTGCGGAATTGCCCGGGGGAACAACTGATGACGAGAGCCGACGCAAGAGAACTTGCCGTCCATCTGATTTACGGTCGTGAGTTTACCGGGGAAGAGCCCGATGAGGTTATCAAGCTTCGTTTGGATAAGGAATACTATCCTGCTTTGGCCTCTGAGAATGAAATTTATGCAGATCGTCCCGGCGCATCTCAGCGCCGCTACATAGATGCTGTGGTTGCCGGGTGTGCCAACCGCGCCGAGGAGCTCAACGAGAAGATTCAGGCCTACTCCATCGGCTGGGATGTGAGCCGTATCTCCCGCCTGACCCGCTGCGTGATGCAGCTGGCCATTTTTGAGATTCTCTATATGGAGGATGTGCCCACAGGTGTTGCCATTTCCGAGGCTGTCCGTCTTGCCAAGAAGTACGACGGCGATGATACCGGTGCATTTGTCAATGGTATTTTGGGCACCTTCGCCCGGAGCCTGACACCTGCCGCGGAGGAATAAGCCATGGCAGTCATCGGAATCGATACCAGTAATTACACCACTTCCATCGCATGGTTTGATGGTTCCAAGGGCGAGAATTGCTCCCGCCTTTTGCCCGTGAAAGCAGGGGAGCTGGGCCTTCGGCAGTCCGATGCAGTATTTTCCCATATTAAGAGCCTGCCGGACTTGTCCGACAGGCTGTTTTCGTTGGTAGATACCGGGGAAATTACGGCAATCGGCGTCAGCACCCGCCCCAGAGCTGTGGAGGGCAGCTATATGCCCTGCTTTATGGTGGGCTACTCCCATGCAAAGCTTCTTTCTTCTATGCTCCATGTGCCGCTCTTCGAGGTCTCCCACCAGCAGGGGCATGTGGCAGCCTGCCTGTGGAGTGCGGGCGCTATGGAGCTGATGGATGAACCCCACCTTGCGTGGCATCTGTCGGGCGGCACCACGGAGCTTCTGCTTGTGGAGCCGGACGGGCCGAATGTGAAGTGCACACGCATTGGCGGCACCACGGATATTTCCGCCGGTCAGCTCATTGACCGTACCGGTCAGCTCCTTGAACTGCCCTTTCCCTCCGGCAAGCATCTGGATGCTCTGAGCCAAGGCGCATCTTCCACGGAGCGCTTTGCCGTGAAATGCGCGGATTTCTGCTTCTCGCTTTCCGGGGTGCAGAATAAGGTTGCGCAGTTTCATGCCGCTCACGGCAGCCCCGAGGAGACTGCGGCCTATGCACTTCGCTGTGTAGCCTATGCCGTGGGCAAGGCAACCGAACAGGCGCTTAAAGTGTATCCCGGTTACCGTGTTGTTTTTTCCGGCGGTGTTGCTTCCAACAGTCTGCTCAGGAGCGGCATGGAAAGATTTCATCCCGTTTTCTGCCCGCCTCAGTTTTCTACCGACAATGCCATGGGTGTTGCCGTCCTTGCTCATCGGTTAAAGGAGTAAATTTATGCCGCAGGTATTAACCATCACCCGGCTGAGCGACTATGTCAAGGGGCTTATGGATTCGGATAGCCTTTTGTCACAGGTTGCAGTTAAGGGTGAAATCAGCAATTATAAGCTCTACCCCTCGGGGCACCATTATTTCACGCTCAAGGATGAGGGCGCAAGCCTGAAATGCGTGATGTTCAAGGGAAATGCTGTGCGCGTGCGCTTTCGCCCCGAGAACGGCATGCAGATTATCGCCATGGGCAGGATTACGGTCTATCCGCGAGACGGTGCCTATCAGCTCTATGTGTCCGCCATGAGCGTGGATGGCGTGGGAGATTTACATGCCGCTTTTGAGCAGCTCAAGGCCAAGCTTATGGCAAAGGGACTATTTGACCCTGCGCACAAAAAGCCCATTCCGCGCTTTCCCAAGTCCATCGGCATTGTGACCAGTTCCGCCGGTGCGGCAGTGCATGATATGCTGCGCATTCTCAGAGCACGCTATCCGCTTGCAAAAGTTCTGCTGCTCCCCGTCAGAGTGCAGGGAGCGGAAGCACCGGGGGAAATTGCCGGTGCCATTCACTATGCCAATATCCACAATCTGTGTGATTTGCTGATTGTGGGGCGCGGCGGCGGCTCTATTGAGGATTTGTGGGCGTTCAATGACGAGCTGGTTGCCCATGCAATCTATGATTCACGCATCCCGATTATCTCCGCTGTCGGCCATGAGCCGGATGTGACCATTGCGGACTTCGTGGCGGACTTGCGGGCGGCGACACCGTCCAATGGTGCCGAGCTGGCGGTGCCGGATAAGAGTGCCTTACATCAGCAGCTCGATGCCTACACCGATGCCATGGCCGCGGCGCTGAGCCGCCGAGTCAAGCTTGGCCGTACCAAACTGGATATTTTGTCAAAATCGCCCTGCCTTGTAAGCCCGGATGGCTACCTGAATCAGCGGCGAAAGAATTTGGAATTGCTTACTAATCGTCTGGTTGCCTCCGAGACGAAGATTCTGACCGAGAATCGTCAGCACTATATTCGTCTGACTGCGGCGCTGGATGCCATGAGTCCGCTGAAGGTTCTCACCCGCGGATATTCCGTGGCAAGCAAAGAAGGTCAAATTCTGAAATCCGTCCATGAGACCAAACCTGGCGATACAATCACCGTTAGGCTAACCGATGGTACCCTGTGTGCCGCGGTCACGCAAGTACAGGAGGAAATGCAATGAGTAAGAAGCTTTCTTTTGAAGAATCCATGCAGCGGCTGGAAGCCATTGTCCGCGCCATGGAGCACGGCGATGTTGCTCTGGAGGAGTCCTTGAAGCTGTTCCGGGAGGGAACGGAGCTGGTTCGCTCCTGCGGTAAACTCTTGGATGAAGCCCAGATGCAGATTTCCAAAATTACCGTGGCACCCGATGGAAGTCCTGTTGAGGAGGCATTTACAGATGAAGCTTGAAGAGCAGCTGAACGAGTATAAGACCTTTATCGAAAAGTATCTGCATGACCATTACGAATCCTTCCATGTAGAGCCCCAGAAGCCTCTCTTTGAAGCCATGGAGTACAGCCTCATGGCCGGAGGAAAGCGCCTGCGGCCTACACTGGTTTTCGAGTTCTGCCGCGTCCTCGGAAGACCGTGGCAGGAAGCTGCGCCTTTTGCGGCTGCCCTGGAAATGATTCACACCTACAGCCTGATTCACGATGACCTGCCCTGTATGGATAATGACGATTTCCGCCGAGGCAGACTGACCAATCACAAGGTCTTCGGTGAGGGAATGGCGGTTCTGGCAGGGGATGCCCTGCTTACCGATGCTTTCGGGATGGCGGCAAGCTGTGCGCTTCCTAACCCGAAAGATATGGCGTTGGCCATTTCCGTCCTGTCTCAGAATGCAGGCTCTCCGGGTATGGTTGGCGGTCAGGTGCTGGATATTATGAGCGAGGAGCGTGAGCTGACGGAGCAGGAGGTTCTGGATATCCAGACCCGCAAGACGGGCGCGCTTATCAATGCCGCTTGTGTTCTCGGTGCCATTGCCGGCGGCGCTGCCGAGGCACAGATTGAGGCTGCCTGCCGCTACGCGGCGGGTCTCGGCCTTGCATTCCAGATTCGGGACGATATGCTCGATGTTATCGGCGATGCCAAGGAGCTTGGTAAGGCTGTGGGCGTGGATGGTCAGAAGAATACCTTTGTCCGCCTGTATGGCCTTTCCAAGTGCGAAGAGCTGGTTCATAAATACACGGACTTGGCGGTTTCTGCGCTGGATGCACTGCCCGATAAGGGATTGCTCTGTGAGCTTGCCTACAGTCTGACTGCACGGAAGAATTAAATGCAGCGAGAAGAAATTTTGACATTTCTGTTTGCGAATCAGGATTCGGGTTATCGGGATTTCCACAAGCGGCTGATTCCGACTGTGGATGAAAACACCGTGATTGGTGTCCGCGTTCCTGTCATTCGCAAGCTTGCAAAGCCGGCAGGGGAGAGTGCTGATTTTTTGCAGTGCTTGCCACACCAATACTATGAGGAAAACCAGCTCCATGCCTGCATTCTGAATTTGGAAACGGATTTTGAAAAAGCGCTTGACGAAGTGGATGCGTTCCTGCCCTTCGTGGATAACTGGGCAACCTGCGATATTCTGAATCCCGCCGCCTTTAAGCGAAATCGGGCAAAGCTTCTTCCCCATGCCCTTCGGTGGGCGGCAAGCGCGGATACCTATACCATGCGCTTTGGCGTGGAGATGCTGATGAATCATTTCCTGGACGATGGTTTTTCACTTGAGCATTCCGATTTGGTGGCGGGTCTGCGCCCGGCGGACTACTATGGGAAGATGATGATTGCGTGGTACTTTGCAACCGCTCTTGCAAAGCAGTATGATTCGGTGGTGCCATACCTCCAAAATGGGCAGCTTGAATCGTGGACGCATAACAAAACCATCCAAAAAGCAGTGGAGAGCTTCCGAATTACAGATGCCCAAAAATCATATCTCAAAACCCTCCGCCGCAAACCGTAAGTCACTCAAACTGTCAAAACCCGATTATGCGAAGCCGTAGGGGCGACTATTATGTCACCCGCAGAGGATACATCAGAATCCTTTTTGTGTGTATAAATACTTTTTCAATTTGCTGAGAATCTGACATTTCTTTGGAAATGTCAGATTTTTTGTGCATAGTGTTGTAATTGTAATAGTGCATAGGTTGAGATTCCGGGCAAAAGCGAGTATAATGGCATTACACTGAAAAGAAGAGGGAAATTATGTTCATTCTGTATTATAATCCGTATCTTACCATTGCGGCGGTTCTTCCTGCCGTGTATCTTTTGGTTCAGGTGTATCACCTTGACCGACTGGAGCGGGAGCCTGTGGGGCTTCTTATCCGGCTTGTTTTCGGCGGAATCATTTCCACGCTCCTTGCTGTCATTACGGAGGAACTGGGCAGCTTGCTTTTGGCAAGCTACTTTGAGTCCGAAACGCTTCTGTATCGATTCTTAATGTACTTTATAGTGGTCGGTCTTTCCGAGGAAGGCTTTAAGTACATGATGCTCAAAAAGCGTACATGGTATGACCCTAATTTTAACTGCCAGTTTGACGGCGTTGTCTATGCGGTATTCACCTCTCTTGGCTTTGCCCTGTGGGAGAATATCAAGTATGTCTACAGCTACGGCTTTGCAACTGCTGTAGTGCGTGCCGTGACCGCAGTCCCCGGCCACGGTTCCTTCGGTGTTTTCATGGGTGTTTTCTATGGCATGGCAAAGCGCTGGGAGAACAGCGGTTATCCGAATAGGAGCCGCACCTGCCGCCGAATGGCTGTGATTGTGCCCACGATTCTGCATGGTGCTTACGACTTCCTTGCAACGGATGAACAGCTTGGCTTCAGCTGGGCGTTTGTCGGTTTTGTGGTGGTTCTGTTTGTATTTGCCAATCGTCTGCTTCGCCGTCAGGCGCGGGAAGACCGCTTCATCGGTGCAAGATTTCCTTATCTGTGGTAATTGAGAAACTATGAGCTTATTTCTGATTTTAGCATATCTGTTTTATATCGGCGCTTCCTTCGGCTGGCTCTTGGAGCTGGTGTACCGCCGTTTTTTCTCGGATGCCAACCCCGAGCGAAAGTGGATTAATCCGGGTTTCTGCGTCGGCCCCTATGTCCCGCTGTATGGATTTGGACTGTGCATCCTCTTTCTGCTGGCTTCCCTCGGCACCGCCATGGGGGTTAACACAGCAGGTGGGAGACTCACACTCTTTGCTGTCATGGCACTGTGCATGACGGCTATCGAGTACCTTGCCGGTGTTCTTGTCCTGAAATATGCCAATGTCCGCCTGTGGGACTACAGCATGGAGTGGGGGAATTTTCAAGGGCTCATCTGCCCAAAGTTCAGCTTTTTCTGGGCGCTTTGCAGTGCGTTTTATTATTTCTTCATTCATCCGCATATTCTGGTGTCCCTGCACTGGCTTGCAGAGAATCTTGCTTTCTCCTTTGTCATCGGCTATTTCTTCGGTATCTTCACACTGGATGTTATTTATTCCGCGCAGATTATCACCAAGATGCGTGCCTTTGCCTATGAGAACAAGGTCATCATCCGTTATGAGCATGTGAAAGCCATTATCCGCAAACGGCAGGATGCCGAGAAAGCGCGGATTCATTTCCTGTTTGCGTTCCGTTCCCCGGAGAATCTTCGGGAGCATCTGAAAAACGCCGTGGAAAACTGGGAGACTTGGCATAAGGATTCCCGGTAAATGTCCTATTATTTTCTGACAAAATATTTTATTTTAGGGCTTGCTTTTTCCTGTACTATGTGTTATATTATTTGAGCTGTGTGAAGCAGCTCGTATTTCCGGGTGTGGCGAAGTTTGGTATCGCGCTTGAATGGGGTTCAAGAGGCCGCTGGTTCGAATCCAGTCACTCGGACCAAAAAAGAAGACCATCTTTAGATGGTCTTCTTTTTTTGCTCCTCGTGACGGATTCGAACACACTTAAATGTAGCATTGCATTAAGGAATGATTGCCACCGGCAATCATTTGTATTCTGATTCGATGCGCGGAGCACCATCTGTGGCCTGTTATAGCCACCAGTGCAAACACTGGTGGCTACCAATATTAAATCGAATCCATTCACTCGGACTATTATTCTCTTTGTTACTCGATTAGTTTATTCAGATATTCAGCATAGGTTTTTGTTTCCACATGCCCGGGGGAAAGCATGGCAAATAGATTCGTCCCCGGAATCTGCACAGCATCCGCGTCAATTGGCATTCCTTCCGGGTTATCCACCAGAAATAGTCCGCTCATTTTACTTCCCAAATCCGAATCCAATCTATCTATTCCCGATTTTTCCGATGCTGTGTCACTGTATGCATTCCAGTCGATTGCATAGTCCCAAATCAGCACCCGTGCCGCGTTGTCATGGTTTCTGTCCCATGCTGCCGCATCCAGCCTTTGCTGTAAGCTGTCGAGTTTTTCCTGAGTAAGCTCTTTTTCTGTTACCACACCTACATAAAAGTCGTAGCTTACCGTTTGGGTATTCATGGAGATGAGCGCTCCAATACCCACCAGCACGACCAGCAGAATCACAGCGGATATTTTTCGATATCGCCACCATTTTTCCAGCTTGCTTTCCGGTTTCTGTTCTTCATCCATTGGAATATCTCCTTTCAGGAAAGGCTGTATATTCTGACTCCGTCGTAGATTTTTAGAAGCTCCAGCATGGCATTCATGGGCTCAACATCTTTGTCTCGCTCTGCCATATCCAGCATTTTGTAGTGCAGACTTGCAGCTTCCTGTGTAAGCTCTCCGTTTACAAGCAGGCTCTCGTCCAGCATATCCTTGTGTATTCTTCGCAGCTCTCGTTCATCGGAGTCGGCTTTTCCGAATTTCCAGCCCATATCGATATGCTCTTGAAGCCATCTTTCATGCTCCAGCGGGCCGATTACAAGGCATTGCTCTGTAGAAAATGCGGTGAATTCGGCAAAATCCACATCTCTGTCCGTGTAAAATGCGCCGATACAGTTTAAGTATTTGTCAAAGCTCTTAGCCTGATTGATGTTGGATAGTTTATACTCCAGTGACATTTTCTCAAATGCTTTTTCAAATATTTCACTGTTTGCCGTGAGAAATTCAGCAGATTTTCCCTCTTCTCTAGCTATCTTCCAGTCCTGCCCCAGCATCCATCTTCCATTCAGTGCCACAGCAAATTTGTATAGGTTCATAAAATTGCTGTCGGAAAGATATGTATGCTTTCGAGCCCTGTTCCGATTTTCCCATTCGATGGAGCTTTGCAGATTCACAAGTCCGCTATCTACGATACATGCAATGTCGGCATCAAAGGCTTCCTTTCCTGGTGCTTTCTTTTTCAGTAAGCTTTCTTTATAGTGCTGCGCCTCGTCATATATATAGGATGCCTTGATTGCGCCGCCCGAGAGATCGAATTTGCAGTCCATGGGCTGCAGCTCCGTTCTGGAATTACGGCCGTATGCAGTTCTGTCCCAGCATTGAAGCTCATCGCACAGCATCAGCATGTATGCAAGAGGCATACACTTGGCATCCAGAGGGATATTTCCGGCATCTTTGTAGTGTGCAATGCTGAATTTATACATGCTGTTGTGGAGCAAAATAGCACTCAATGCATCCAAATCGGCGCTTTCAAGCTCAATACCAAGCTCTTTATACACTCTTCGGTATAAAATCACAGCGCTGAAATATGCGTGATCCATAAAGTAGTTGAATTGCTCCGGGTGGCTGGGTTTTCTATTGATAACATCCAGAATATCAGCGGTGCTGAAGTGATAGATTTTGCCCAGATGCTTTGCAATGTTCTCGGCAAGCACTTCACGAATATTTCCGACATAGGCATCCAGACCATGGTAGGCAAGAAATGGTCTTTGACTGCGGTCTTCGTGGTTTACTTCAAAATAGGATGCGGCCTGTTCAAAAGGAAGCTCCAGCGGATAACCGATGTCGTGAAACAGCGCGGTGATTCCCCAGTATTTGATGAAATGATGGGCAGACTCCGGAGAATTTTCATCTGCACCGATGGTATAAAAGGTGCTGTAAAGCTTCCTGAAATCCCGGTTCGTTTCAAAAATCGCCAGACCCAGTGCAAAAACATAGACGCAGTGGGAATAATGATCCCGGTGCTTCATAAGCAGGGAACTGCCGTTATTCTCAAATTCGGACAGAAGCTCCACCACAGTACGGCTTTTTCCGTACCCGCCCATGAATATTTCCATAAAGCAGAAATATACATCAAATGCATCCTTTGCCGAACCCGATGCCAAAAATCGTTTCAGCGCATTTTCAAGGCACAGGCGGTCGGTGTCCATTTGCATATTGTAGGGCACTTGATTTTCTTTCAGGCTTCTGCCGAGATAGGTTCCGGTCTGCTCCTCAATGCGTGTTTTTTCCGCGCTGTATCCCAGCCCTGCACATCGATTATGGATAAATGCGGTAACCGCCATGGGAAGTGTCAATTTTGACATGATAACTATCCTCAAATTCGTTGGAATTTATTTATGATTCTTACTTTACAGAATCGGAATCACATCTGTCAGACTGTCACATAGGGCAAAAAGCTTTCCTTCGGTTTCCTCGTCCGGTAAATCCTGATCGGGCACCATCACAGGCATACATCTGGCACGAAATCCGCTTAAAATCCCGGCAGGGGAGTCCTCAACTGCAAGGCAAAAATTTGGCTTCACGCCGATTTTTGCGGCGGCAGTCAGATAAATATCCGGCTCCGGCTTTCCTTTGGCAACATCATAGCCGGATACAATCGCATCGAAACGGTCATACAGACCCAAAGGCTTCAGATACTGCCGGATTCTGTCGTGAGGGGAGGACGATGCAATGGCACAGGGGATGCCTTTTTCCTGCAATGCATCCAGCAGCTTATAAACTCCGGGCTTTGCTTCTACGCCATTGTCGCCGATGAAGGCATCCATGAGTTCAATGCGTTTATTGCGCATGGCTTCATAGTCAACAGCTTGTCCAAAGTAGCTTCTGAGCTTGGCCTCTCCGAATGCCCGGTTCAGACTTCTTAAACCCATGGCGTGCTCCTTCGTCATGGGATAGCCCAGCGCAATGCCCGCCTCCTGCCAGAATCTTGTATAGAGCTTTTCAGAGTCAATAATGACCCCGTCCATATCGAACAGAACACCCCATACAGGGGTGTTCTGTTCTTTGTAGATTTTATATGCCATATCAGTAGCTCAGACCGAAGCCCAGCTCATAGTAGTTGCCGTCAGCATCGCGGTAGGCGTATGCCTTGCCGTTCTCGTCCTTCATGCTCTCGGGCATATAGAGGTCTTTGTCGAAGCCGGGGACATCGTTGCGGCTGATGCAGACACCCTCACTGTTCACAGCCAGAACCTCATCGCCCTTGGGCAGGGTGATGGGCAGCTTGCCGGTGGGAGCGAATGCGCCCAGCATCACATCCAGCGTGGCGTTGGGGTAGGTGTCGAAACCTGCGGTCAGTGCATCCACATATTTTTCCACATTGCCGACCATCCATGCCAGAGGGAAGTTGATGTTGGCAACGACCTTTCCGCCGTTTGCGTGGACGGCTGCGGCAATTTCGGGAATGCGGTTGGCACCGCTCAGCGTGGTCTCCTTGTGGGTTTCTTTCATGGGGCAGCACTTGTCGTCCACATTGGCAACTATTTTGCCCTCGCAGATATCCAGCTCCAGATAGCCGGCGGTAGCGTTGAAGTATTCACCGGAGGAGGGGGAGACCATGAGAATTGCCACATCGGCATCTTTAGCATTGTCCACCAGCGTGTATGCGCCCAGCATTTCTTTCAGTGCCTTGGTTGCGGCCTTGCCTGCATCGGGGTTCTTCATAAATGCCTCGGCGTAGACCTTCTTGCCGCCGAGCTTGTCTGCGGTCAGGGGCAGGGTACCACCGCTGTTTTTCAGCAGCACAACGCTCTGGCGGTGGGCAATGGAGGCGTTCTCCCAGTCGGAGGGGGTGGCAACTTCCTTGGCTGCCTGCTTGGGGTCACGGTAGGTGTTCTCGAACATACCCATGGCAAACATTGCTTTCAGCGTGCGGCCAACCGCGCGGTCAAGGTCGGCATCCGTCAGGGTGACCATTTCCTTGGTAAATCCCTCGGGAAGCGCATGGGTGTCATAGTAACCGTTGGTTGCGCGTGCATAGGCTTCCTTGGCGGCCTCATTGTCGTACAGGCCGGAGATGACATCCACGCCTGCATTGTGCACGGCAAAGCCGATTCTCTCGGGAATGTCCAGCATTTCCACACCCCAGCTCATGTTGTGCACGATGCCGGTGTCGGAGTTAATGTAGCCCTTAAAGCCCATCTGATGGCGGAGCATCTCGTCGATGAAGAACCTGTTGTATGCAAAGCCGACATGGTCAAATTTGATATCCTTGCCCTGGCAGTCCTGCTGAACGGCGGACTTGTGGATAGCGGGCTTGGAGTAGTAGGGCATGATGGCGGCGGTGTTGGCATTTACAGCGGCAGTGAAGCCGGGGATGTGATACTTCTGCAAGCTGCCGGGGGTTGCGTAGACATTCCACTGACCTGCGGCGTAGTGGGGGTCGAAGCCGTTTTCACGGGGGCCGCCGCCGGGGAAGTGCTTGGTGGTGAAGATGACACCGTCGTCGGTTACACCTTCCTTGCTTCCCTGAATTCTGGGGATGATGTGCTCTGCAATCTCGCTGATGAGGGCGGGGTCTTCACCGAAGGTGCCGAAGGTTCTCTGCCAGCGGGGGTCAGTCATGCAGTCCACCATGTACATATAGCCGCGGCGCAGACCGCAGGCGTTCCAGCTTCTGCGGACAGCCTCTGCCCACTTGTCGGCAACCTCAATACCGCTGCCCTTGACAGCGGCGGCAATGCCCATCGTTCCGGGCCATGTGGCGAAGACACCGGCGGCATCGTTCATACCGAAAACCACTTCGCCGTTCTCATTGCGGGAGTTGGAGGCCACGGACACGGGCACAAAGCGCTCACATTCCTCGGCTACGGCCTGCAGCTGGTTTAAGTAGTCGGCCAAATCCTCGGGGGTGGCGTTTTCGCGTAGAATTGTGTGGCGGCTGAACCACTCCTTGAGCAGCGTGGTGGTACCGGGGAGCTTCTGCTCACCGAAGATGGTCTTCTGATTCACCTCGGCATCATCCAGTACGCCGGATTCATCGGCAACAGCCACATGACCTGCAAGTCTGGGGCTGGGGTATTTGGGACCCATGCGCCAGTCGGAGATGAAGAGCTGACCGATTTTTTCATCGGTGGTCATCTGCCGGACATAGGCGTTGGCACGTTCTTCGGGACTTAAACGCCAGTCGTTGACGGTACTTACCTTGCCGGAGCCGTCAATATCCTTGAAAAACATCCCGTCCTGCTCGATTACCCCGCGTCCGACCGTGGTGATCACCGGGCCGTTTGTATTATGATAGGTGATAATTCTTTCGCTTGCTTTTTTTGCCATAGCGCTTTCCCTCCATTTTGAGTTTATGAAATAATTATCGCTTATTTTACGGCTTATTTCCAGTTGTTTTTTGCTTACCGAGAAAGATTTGTCAGTTTCTCTAATTTTCTGCCTCAAAAATAGCACTATTGACGAAAGACAATTTGGAAAGAATTAACCCTATCTTAAGAATTACCCCACTATCTTATTTGCCTTATTCGTGATATAATACGAAAAAAAGAGAACGGGAGGCATTACCGTGTATAATATTCTGATATGTGATGACCAGCCGGATATTGTGAGTGCTCTGAAAATTTATCTGACCCCGGAGGGCTATCATATTTTTGAAGCCTATGACGGCAAACAGGCAATTGAGATTGTGCGCAGTCAGGATATCCATCTGATATTGCTGGATATTATGATGCCCGTGCTGGATGGCATTACGGCTACCGCCCGCATTCGAGAAATATCCAATGCCCCCATCATTCTGCTGACAGCTAAGTCTGAGACGGAAGATAAAGTTCTGGGGCTGAATTCCGGTGCCGATGACTACATCACGAAGCCCTTTGTCCCAGCGGAGGTTTTGGCGCGTGTGCGTTCCCAGCTTCGCCGCTATGCTCGCTTGGGCAGTCGGGTGGAGGATTCCTCTGCCGTGCTGACCCATGGCGGAATTGTGATGGATGACCGTACAAAGCTTGTTACGGTGGATGGAGAGGAAGTGACTCTGACCCCCACGGAATATGCAATCCTGCGCCTGCTCCTTGCAAATCCCGGTAAGGTTTTCTCCACCAAAGTCCTTTATGAAGCGGTCTGGCAGGAAACAGCCCTCGGCAGTGAGGGCGCGGTTGCCGTCCATATTCGTCACCTGCGTGAGAAAATCGAAATCAACCCCTCGGAGCCACGCTACCTGAAGGTCATGTGGGGACAGGGCTATAAGATTGAGGCTTGAGGATGAAAAATCATCTTGTATTAAAGTTCCTTGCGGTCTTGCTGTGCTCGATGATGCTGTTGAGCGCCCTTGCCTGCTCGGCAGCACTGGTCACTTTTGCCGCAATGGGCATCAATGACAATTACACGGTGGAGGATGCTTACCAGAGCGAAACGACTGACCTTTATGCATGGTCTGCCTATTCCGTTGCTCAGCGCTATGCCTCCCGCGTCCTGGGAAAATGTCCCCAGACCCTTATAGATTCCTACTATGGCAGCCGAGTTTTCAGCAGTTCTTTTCGGCAGAATCAGGTGTTTTACACCATTGAGGATGAATCGGGGCATCTTCTGGATACCACGGTTCCAGACAGGGATGATTTGATTCCCCACACAATCAAGGTTCCCTCTGTGCGGTATATGAAGCTGATAGCTACGGATAATCCGGTTCATGTGATAACCGTGGAGGATGCCTACGCGGCGAAGTCGGAGGAAGCCCCGAGTGAGGAAATTTCCAATAATCTCCTTCGCAACTCCAATTCCTTCGATGTGTGGGATGAGGATGGCGGGCAGATCGTATATCATTACATCCGTGACAACAGCCCTTCCTATGTGGTGACGCTCTACTGCGCCCCCAATGCGCTGATTATTTCCTCCGGCTGGAACACCCTGCGCCTTGCATGGAATTACCGCACGGAGCTGATTGTCATTCTGGGTGTGAGCCTGCTTTTTCTTGCCATCAGTGCGGTGTACCTGTGCACCGTGGCGGGCAGAAAGCCCGGTTCGGATGCGGTGGTTCCCATGGGACTCAACCGTATGCCCATTGATTTGTATTTTGTGATTATGCTTATCACGGTGTCCGGCATTTTTGCGCTGATGCTCCGGCTGAGCGAGTATTTAATCAGCCGTGACTTTCAGGTCATGCTGGCATGTATGCTCTATGCAAGCTACGCCGCCTGCTTGCTTTTTGTGGGCTTTTGCTACTGCTTTGCCGCCCAGATTAAGACTCCGGGACATTACCTTTGGCGAAACTGTCTGACGGGAAGATTCCTTTCGGGTCTTATGAAACTGCTCCGATGGAGCTGGCGCAGAGTCCCGAAGTTCCTTGCTTCCGTAATTCGGGGTAGCTTCTGTTTTCTGCGAAGAATCTTTAAGGCCGGGATAACGCTTTTTAGGTGGCTTGTCTATCAGCTCAAGCGCCCGGTGATTGCACTGTGGAATTATTTCCACAGACTCCTGCATTTCCTGCCCCTCGTCTGGCAGTGGGGGCTTGTCACCTGTGTGGTCGGCTTCTGCCTTGTGCTGACGATTATTCTGGATTCCCCTGTGGGAATTATCTTTGTTATGCTTGCTGCCCTTGTGATTGTCTTCTATAGTGCGTGGGCGTTCGGCACGCTTCTAGAGGGTGCCCAGCGCATGCGCAACGGCAGTCTGGAAGACAAGATTGATGAACGCTATATGATTGGCGGCTTCCGGGATTTTGGTTCTGAACTGAATGGACTTGCGGATGTGGCGGTGGTAGCCGCACAGAAGCAGCTGAAATCCGAGCGGATGAAGACAGAGCTGATTACCAATGTGTCCCATGACATCAAAACACCGCTGACCTCCATCATCAATTTTGTCGATTTGCTGGAAAAGCCCCATACCCCTGAGCAGGAGAAGCAGTATCTTGAGGTGCTGCACCGTCAGAGCCAACGCATGAAAAAGCTGGTGGATGACCTGATGGAGATGAGCAAGGCGTCCTCCGGCAATATGAGCGTGGATATTATCGCCATGGATGCCGCCGAGGCCGTGAATCAGGCACTGGGAGAGTTTTCCGACAAGCTGGAAAATGCGGAGCTTATTCCGGTCTTCCACCACCCGGAGGAGACCATCACGCTGTTGGCAGACGGACGACTGCTGTGGCGGTGCATGAGCAATGTGCTCAGCAACGCTGTGAAATACGCCCTGCCCGGTACGCGCCTTTATATCGACCTGTCCATTGTGGAGGGCAAGGCCGTGATTTCCTTTAAGAATATCTCCCGGGAGCAGCTCAATATCAGTGCCGATGAACTGCTGGAGCGCTTTGTCCGGGGGGATACCTCCCGCAATACCGAGGGCAGCGGTCTGGGCTTAAATATTGCAAAATCCCTGATGGAGCTGCAGCACGGCAAGCTGGACTTGCTTGTAGACGGCGACCTGTTCAAGGTAACCTTGGTATTTCCTATGGCCTAAATACCTCCCCAAAAGCACATCGTTCTTTCGGGGGGCAGTTTTGCGAAAATCTATCGTCAAGAGGGGCATTGCGAGGCATTCGTCAGAATGCTGTGGCAATCCGTATTCCGAAAGCGATATTATTTTGACAGTCAGACGACAAACACCCGAAAGTACTTGCTACTTTCGGGTGTTTGTTATGGGAGAGGGGGATTATTGTATTTATTTGCCGCTGTCGCCGTAGTTGGCCAGAACTCTTGCAGAGGGGTCGTTGACATTGCAGCCCTCCCAAGCCTTGTTGGGCATCCAGAAGTCGGCAATCATCTTGGCTTGCCCCGGGTAGAAGGATTCAAAGAGTTCACGATACAAAAGACTCTCCTTGGTAAAGGGAGTGCAGTAGTCATACTTTTCGCATCCGGCCTTGAATGTTTCCTCCGTGTATTTGCTTTCTGCAAATGCTTTCAGGTAGTCCACCATGGAGTGTCCCACGGCATCGGAGAAAGCGGCCTTTTCACGCATCAGAATATCGTATGGCAGGTAGTCACCCTCAAAAGCGTGACGCAGCAGGTACTTGCCTTTCCCGTAGACATTCATCTTCATGGCAGGGTCAAGCCGCATGACATAGTTCACGAAGTCCAAATCGCCAAAGGGGACACGCGCTTCCAGTGAGTTTACGCTAATGCAGCGGTCTGCGCGCAGTACATCGTACATGTGAAGCTCGTAGATTCGCTTCTCGGCTTCTTTCTGGAATTCCTCTGCACCGGGGGCGAAGTCCGTATACTTGTAGCCAAACAACTCGTCGGAGATTTCGCCTGTTAGAATAACCCGCAGATTGGTGTTTTCGTGGATGTACTTGCACACCAGATACATACCGATGGAGGCACGGATGGTGGTGATATCGAAGGTGCCGAGCAGATGAACCACATGGGGCAGTGCTTCCAGCACATCCTCCTTGGTGATGATGACCTCGGTGTGGTCAGAGCCGATGTAGTCGGCTACTTCCTTGGCGTATTTCAGGTCGATGGCATCGCCCACCATGCCGATGGAGAAGGTCTTGATGGGCTTCTTGCGTACCTTGGCGGCAACTGCGCACACAAGGGAGCTGTCCAGTCCGCCACTAAGCAGGAAACCAACGGGAGCATCTGCATCCAGCCGCTTCTCGATTCCTGCGACCAGCTTGTCGTGTATGTTCTTACAGGCGGTTTCCAAGTCATCATGGATGACGGTGTCGGGATGGGCAATATCATGGTAGCAGACGAACTTACCGTCCTTATAGTAGTGACCGGGAGGGAAGGGGAGAATCACATCGCACAGTCCCACAAGATTCTTAGGCTCGCTGGCAAAGATAATTTCGCCCTCTTTTACGAAGCCATAGTACAGCGGACGGATGCCGATGGGGTCACGGGCAGCAATCAGACTGTCACTGGCCGCATCGTAGATGATGACGGCATACTCTGCATCCAGCTTTTTGAACATATCACAGCCGTACTCTCTGTACATGGGCAGGAGAAGCTCACAGTCGGAACCGCTCTTGAATTCATAGCCCTTGGCTTCCAGCTCTTTTTTCAGTGCACGGAATCCGTAAATTTCACCATTGCAGACTACGGCGCTGCCGTCCATATGGAACGGCTGCATACCGCTTTCATTCAGCCCCATAATGGCAAGACGGTGAAAGCCCAGTGTGGCGCTTCCGCAGTCCTCCATACGGCTCATATCCGGGCCGCGGGAAACCGTTTTTTCAAAATAGGGCTTCAAGTCATCTTTGTGCAGACTGGTGCTGAGCAAACCGATAATGGAACACATAAAGCATTCCTCCTTAAATTTTTATCTAACGCCGAACAGAATCTCGCCGTAGCAGGGGAAAGGCCAGGCCTTGCCGTCGCAGATGGCTTCCATCTCATCCACGGCAATACGGAGCTTGGTCATATCGGGCAGGATGGTGTCCTTGTAGAAGTCGGCCATTTCCTCGAAGGAAGCGATTTCCTTGGCATCCACCAAATCCTGCTCCAGCTTCTTAACAGCGCGGAATGCGCTGGCGCTCATCAGGCTGATGTTCTTGATGGATTCGCGTTCAAAGGAGCAGTCCACATCCTGGAACAGTGCGAGCTTGCTTCCGGCGGACTGAGCAAGCTTGCCGGTGTATTCGCTCATGGCAGGCAGGATGTCCTTGCGCACCATGTCAACCATGGTGGTGGCCTCAATGTGCACAACCTTGCAGTAGTTTTCCAGTCTCACCTCATGGCGGGCATTCAGCTCAGCCTCGCTGTAGACCTTGTGGGATGTGAAGAGGGCAAGGTTCTTTTCGCTCAGCATATGGCGCAGAGCATCGGGGGTGGTCTTCAGGTTCAGAAGTCCGCGCTTTTCGGCCTCCTTCACCCAGCTCTCATCGTAGCCGTCACCGTTGAAGATGATGCGCTTGTGCTCCACGATGGTCTTGTGGATGAGGTCGTGCAGGGCAGTTTCAAAGCCGGAAACGCCCTCCAGTTCATCTGCAAACTGCTTGAGCTCTTCTGCCACGATGGTGTTGAGCACGGTGTTTGCGCAGGAGATGGACTCGGAGGAGCCCAGCATACGGAATTCAAACTTGTTGCCGGTGAATGCGAAGGGGCTGGTGCGGTTACGGTCAGTGGCATCCTGCTGGAACTTGGGCAGGGTGTGTACGCCGATTTTCATGAGCTGCTTTTCGCGGCTGTCGTAGGCGGTGCCTTTCTCAATGGCATCCAGAACCTCGCTCAGGTCGGAGCCGAGGAACATGGAAACGATGGCGGGGGGAGCCTCGTTGGCGCCCAGACGGTGGTCA
>JAZRVX010000202.1:0-4530 GCA_045599455.1 Faecousia sp.
GACAATCTCCTTGCCCACGAAGTGCACATCCGCAGGCCAGAAGTCGGCAAGGTCATGGTACTTGTCGTTCTCAAAGCCCAGTGCAGTCATGTAGTTAAACAGCGCATCAATCCACACATAGACCACATGACCGGGGTCAAAATCCACGGGCACGCCCCAGCTGAAGCTTGTACGGCTCACGCACAAATCGTCCAGGCCGGGCTTGATGAAGTTATTGACCATCTCGTTGACGCGGCTGCGGGGCTCCAGAAAATCGGTGTTCTCCAGCAAATCCTGCACCCGGCTTGCGTACTTGGAAAGCTTAAAGAAGTATGCCTCTTCCTCGGCATCCTGCACTTCCCGTCCGCAGTCGGGGCACTTACCGTCCACCAGCTGGCTCTCCGTCCAGAAGGACTCGCAGGGCTTGCAGTACTTGCCCTTATAGGTTCCCTTGTAGATGTCGCCCTTGTCGTACATCTTCTTGAAAATCTTCTGGATGGCCTCCACATGGTAGTCATCGGTGGTGCGGATGAAGCGGTCATAGGAAATGTTCATCAGCTTCCACAGGTCGAGAACGCCGCCCTTGCCCGTGACGATATTGTCCACGAACTGCTGGGGGGTGCATCCGGCCTCCTTGGCCTTGTCCTCAATCTTCTGGCCGTGCTCGTCCGTACCGGTGAGGAACTTCACATCGAAGCCCTGCAGGCGCTTATAGCGCGCCATGGCATCCGTAGCCACGGTGCAGTAGGTGTGGCCGATGTGCAGCTTGGCAGAGGGGTAATAAATGGGGGTGGTGATATAGAATTTTTTCTTGCAGGTATCACACATGATTTTATCCTCCTAATACGAAAAAAATCGCCCTTGGAAAACCCAAGGGCGACAAAATAGACTTTTGACGCGGTACCACCTTGTTTCGCAGCTTGCGCTGCCTCAAAAACGCTTTGACGGGCGCACCCGGGGAAGCCTACCTATCGGAATCCCGGCTCCGAGACCATGTTCTCAACGCCGCTTGCCGTGCCCACTCACACCTGTCTGGGCTCTCTGACCGGAAACTGACGGATACTCTTCTCTTCACTGCCTTTTATTATGCTTCATTATACCCATGATTATCCCGCTTGTCAAGGCTGACAATGCCCACCACCGCCGCATCCGCCGCGCAGTCCGGCCGCAGACGGCAGGCGGCTTCCCCGGTCAGAATCAGCACCGTGTCCCCCACCCCGGCATTCACGAAATCCATGGCTGCGAATTCCTCCAAGCCGACCTTGACGGATAAAAACCGTTTTCCCTCCATGGATGCGTCCGCTCTGCACAAGGCTACCTCCCGGGCAACCACTCCGATTTTCATAGCTATGCCTCCTTTTGCCATAGTCTGCCACAAATGAGGACAATTCATCCGTGCGCGCAAAAATAAAGATAGGCAAATGCGAACAAATGTGATATTATAGAAAAAACTATGTGCAGAGGGTGACATCATGGACGAAGAAGAGAAGATTCCCGCGGAAGAAGGCTATGCAGAGCGCCCGGCGTGGCAGGTATGGGGCGCCAGAGCGGGCGTTGTTGTCATGGTTTTCGTCGTGATTTTACAGGTGCTGTCCATTATGAGAGGCGGGCTGTAATGCGAATCCTGGGAATTGACCCCGGCTACGGGATTACGGGCTTCGGGCTGATTGAGAGCGAACGAAACGCTATGCGCCTATTAAACTGCGGCGCCATCACCACCCCGCCCAATTCGGATTTCAACTGGCGCTTAACCGTCATCTACAATGATATGGTCGAGCTTCTGCAAATGGCAAAGCCCGATGCCATCGCCATTGAAGAGCTGTTCTTCGGTCAGAATGTAACCACGGGCATCAAGGTCGCCCAGAGCCGCGGCGTGATTCTGCTGGCTGCCGCCCAGGCGGGGATTCCCGTCTATGAATACAAGCCCATGCAGGTCAAGCAGTCCGTGGTGGGCTACGGCAAGGCCACCAAGCATCAGGTCATGGACATGACAAAAAGGCTTCTGCGGCTGGATGCTGTGCCCAAGCCCGATGATGCTGCCGATGCTGTGGCCATCGCCCTGTGCCACGCCCGTTCCAATACTTCCCTGCTCGCGCAGGTGAAGCCCCAATAGGAGGTACTATGCTTTACTATGTTTCTGGCACTGTCGCGGTTTTGGAGCCGGGACTTGCCGTCATCGACTGCGGCGGCGTTGGCTACGAATGCCATGTGACGGCCTACACCGCTGCCCAGCTCAAGCTGAATACCAACGCAAAGCTCTATATCACCGAGTCCATCCGGGAGGATGCCTATGACCTCTTCGGCTTTGCCACCCGGGATGAGCAGCGCTGCTACAATCTGCTCACCGGGGTGAACGGAGTCGGCCCCAAGGCCGCTATGAGTATTTTGTCCGCGGGCGGCCCTCAGAACTTCACCCTCGCCGTCATGACCGGGGACGAGAAGATGCTCACCGCCGCCCAGGGCATCGGCAAGAAGATTGCCCAGAGAATTATTCTGGAGCTGAAGGATAAAATCGGCGGCGGCAGTGCCGAGCTGGATTTCTCCATGGGCGCTTCCCCCGTGGCCGCACCCGCAGGCGGCACCGCCATGGCAAACGCTGCCCTGCAGGAGTTGGGCTATAGTCCCGCCGAGATTGCCGCAGCTCTCAAGGGCGTTGACCCCAACGCCTCCACCGAAGAAATGATTCGCTACGCCCTGCGGCAGATGGTGATGAAAGGATAACGCGCTATGAGTTTGGAATTCTCTCAGGAAAGTGAAGCCCCCATTATCTCCCCTACTTTTGCGCCTCAGGATGCGGGCGAAATCGGCTTACGCCCGAAGCTTCTGTCCGACTACACCGGACAGGAGAAGGCCAAGGGGAATCTGGAAATTTACATTGAGGCCGCGCGGCGCAGAAATGAGCCGCTGGATCATGTGCTGCTGTATGGCCCTCCGGGTCTGGGCAAAACAACCCTGGCCGGTGTCATCGCCAATGAGATGGGCGCGGGCATCCGCATTACCTCCGGCCCCGCTATCGAAAAGCCCGGAGATTTGGCAGCGCTGCTGACCAATCTGAATCCCGGTGACATTCTCTTCATTGACGAAATACACCGCTTAAACCGTGTGGTTGAGGAAATCCTATACCCGGCCATGGAGGACTTTGCCATTGACATTATCGTGGGCAAGGGTCCCAGCGCAAACTCCATCCGTCTGGACTTGCCCAAGTTCACGCTGGTGGGAGCAACCACCAGAGCGGGACAATTAAGTGCACCCCTTCGTGACCGCTTCGGCGTGAGTCTGCGGCTGGAGCTCTACACCCCCGATGAGCTGGCAAAAATCGTCACCCGCTCCGCAACCATCCTCGGCATGGACATTGAGCCTGAGGGTGCCATGGAGATAGCCTCCCGCAGCCGTGGTACCCCTCGAATCGCCAACCGCTTCCTGCGGCGCGTGCGCGACTTCGCACAGGTCATGTGCGGCGGTGTGATTACCAAGGAAGCCGCTGACTTAGCCCTCAAGCGGCTGGAGGTTGACAAGCTGGGATTGGATGCCATTGACCGCAGAATGCTGGGTGCCATCATTAAGAATTACAACGGTGGCCCCGTGGGGCTGGAAACGCTGGCAGCCACCATCGGAGAGGAAGCAGTCACGCTGGAGGATGTGTATGAGCCATATCTCATGCAGCTGGGCTTCCTGACGAGAACCCCCAGAGGCCGCTGTGTCACGCCCCTTGCCTATGAGCACCTGCACATTCCCTATGATGGGCAGACTGCTTTCGACATTTAAGTGTCGAAAGGTGTCACATTTATCCCACTTTGTTCCTTGGTCATGAACATATGTCCATGTATGGCAATATTGCATAAAAGTTCAGATTTTACACATTTTATTTTCATAAAAGGTTGACAAAGCCACCTGAAATGTGTATAATTTCCATCGTGGCAAATGGTCACATAATTTTCAACCCCATTTACACTCGCTGATAATAGCAGTCATTCACGGGGCATTTAACCGAAGAGAGGTATTTCCAATGTACGAAGATAAGACTTTAGTTTGCAAAGATTGCGGCAACGAGTTCGTGTTCACTGCCGGTGAGCAGGAGTTCTACGCAGAGCGCGGCTTCCAGAATGAGCCCCAGCGCTGCAAGGCTTGCCGTGACGCTCGCAAGAACAACGCCCGTGGCCCCCGTGAGTTCTTCACTGCTACCTGCGCTCGTTGCGGCGGTGAGGCAAAGGTTCCCTTCCAGCCCAAGTCCGACCGTCCCGTGTTCTGCAGCGAGTGCTTCGCTCAGATGCGTGCTAACGGCTAATTCTTAACGGAATACGAAAACCTCCGAGCTTGCTCGGAGGTTTTTTGTTATCAAATAGCTGCGGAAAAAATGTAGTTTTAGAAATTATTACGGCGTTATATCGCGTAGGGGCGACTATCAGTCGGCCGCACAAAATGCACCCAAGACAATTTAATTATCCAATGTGAATTCGATAAAAAAACGAATTTGCATCGGATTGAACCGAAATTCTAAGATGTACTGCGCGGGCGGCTAATAGCCGCCCATACGGTTTTTAACACAGTTAT
>JAZRVX010000203.1:0-1614 GCA_045599455.1 Faecousia sp.
GTTGCTCATCAATCTATAATACAAAACGGTGCTGTGGATGCTCACTTTTTGGGAACCCTTTTGCTCACTTTTTTTCTTGACGAACACATACTTATGCCGTATTCCATTGCCTATATGCAGTCCGGGAAAGGTAGTGTCAAGATTTATGCGCAAATTTGTTTGCAGACTCTGTGTTGAATGAGGTCAGCCAGCCAGAGAGCCGATGTCATCCATCGCCTCCAAATGCTTCATGTTCATGTATTTCTTGTTGCCCCACTGTGTGCCAGCCACATGGCGTAACCGGGCGCAGACCAGCATAAGAGCGGACTCGCCGTCCGGGAAACAGCCGACCACCCGTGTCCTGCGCCGGATCTCGCGGTTCAGCCGCTCAATCGCGTTGTTCGTACGGATCCGCGTCCAATGCTCTGAGGGAAAGTCGCAGTAGGTCAGCGTCTCTTCTACGCCGTCTTCAATCTTCTTGGCGGCTTCCTTCAGCTTCATTGCGCGAAGCTCTGCCACGACGGCTTTTGCCTTTTCTCTGGATGCTTTCTTGCTCTCCTGTGCATGGATCGCTTTGAGCATCTTGGCCACCAGCTTCACCTTAGACTTCGGCACGGCGCTGAACACGTTCCGGTAGAAATGCACGACACAGCGCTGGTATTTCGCCGCTGGAAACACTTCACCGACTGCCTCCAGCATACCCATGCACTTGTCGCCGACGATGAGCTTGACGCCGTCCAGACCGCGGCCTTTGAGCCACTGGAAAAAGCTGACCCAACTGGCTTTATCCTCTTTCATCCCCTCTGCAGCACCCAAAACCTCACGGTATCCGTCCTCATTAACTGCAATCGCCACCAAAACGGAGACATTTTCGTATTCACCGCCCCAGTTTCGCCGCAGATAGATCCCATCCACATAGACATATGGGTACTTACCGCCCTGCAGCGGACGGTTTCGCCAGTCTTCAATATGGGCGTAGGCCTTCTTGTTCAGCTCGCTGATCGTAGAGGGAGAAACCTTGGTGCCCCAGAGAGCTTCGGTAATGTCCTCCACCCGCCGAACGGAAACACCGGCAAGGTACATCTCAATCAGCGCTTCCTCCACGCTGCTTTCTCTGCGCCGGTAGCGCTCGATGATGGCGGTTTCAAAGGGGATCCCCTTGAGCCGCGGCATATGCAGCGTGACGTCGCCGGAGGTTGTGGTAAGATTACGGTCATAGTGGCCGCTGCGGTAGCCCTGACGGGCCTCGTTGCGCTCGTAGCGCGCTGCCTGGGTGAGAGACTCTGCCTCTTTCTCCAGCAGCTCGTTCAGTGTTTCCTCGACGCTGCCGCGCACGAGTTCTTTCAATTCGCTCTTGATTACTTCCTCGTTCAGTTGTACAATTTTCTCGGACATGGTTTGCTTGCTCCTTTCAGAATGTGTGTGTGGTAACTTCATTCTAACAGAGTCTGCAAACCGTGTCTTTCTATTTTTTCAATTTGCGCAACTTATTGTACCTTATCAAAAAATCCGTGAAAGAACGATTCTTTCACGGATTTTTTATTTGCATATGCTGCTTATTTTTCTCTCCCCGAAAAAAGTGCGGCGAGAGAAACTACCCGCGCAAGGCATGCGCCGAGCATAAGGAGCTTTGCC
>JAZRVX010000204.1:0-1023 GCA_045599455.1 Faecousia sp.
TTCCATCATGTGGAAGGGGATGCTCGGCATCTTCGCCGTGATGCTGCTCATCACGCTCGTGGTGCTGGTGTTCACGAAGTCCGGCAAGTAAAAACACGCGCAAAATCCGTGTTTATCTATCCCAATCTCCAAAACCCCTGATATTTCAACGAAAATCGCGGCTTCAACGCTCCGTTTTCGTCTGCTTTCCCTTGTTTTTGCCCTTATCCGTCAAAACATGTGAAATCTTTTCTTTTTACTCGCCGACCACTTTGTCCAGCAGTCTTGCGGAGGAACGTTTTGCTTCCTTTGTCGCGTGTGCGTAGATATTCATCGTGGTACTCACATCCGCATGTCCCAGAAGTTCCTGTACGTCTTTCGGCTGTGCGCCGTTAGAGAGCAGGTTACTTGTGAACGTGTGTCTGAGTGTGTGAAAATGGAAGTCCTCAAGCCCCGGAACCTTTTCCTGCGCTGTCCTGCACATAAGGCTGACCGTGTTTGCAGATTCATAAGCCCCGTCAGGACGGAGGCATACAAAGGAGAGTTCCTTGCAAAAATCGGTATGACCATTGAAGAAGCGGCAGAAATGTCCGGGAACGGACGAAACACCATGCGTGCTCTGGTGGACTGGGGCAAGCTCCCGGTGCTCAAGGTTGGACGGAAAACCATTACCCGAACGGATACGCTGGAGCGTTTCATGACCGTCAACCAGGGAAAAAACTTACGATGCAGGGACGAAGTAAAGGAGGTGGTATGATGCCTCCAAAAAGCAGTCCCTCAAGGCCTCGCCGTCTGAGACCGAAATACACCCCTCGCACAAACCTGACGGCTCGTACTCCGGGTATTTCGCTCCTGCGGAGGGCCTGTATCGAGTGTTCGGGCAGCCTGCCTCACATTCGATACAGAGAAAAATGCTGCGGCATTTTTCTGTCGCTGCTCCGTCGGTCACTGACCACTCCCGCAGCGGCAACTGCCGTATGCAGTTGCAAAAAAGAACGGTGATGAACTATGCTCCGGCATTCGTTCATCCGGATGAGCAAGCTG
>JAZRVX010000205.1:0-1573 GCA_045599455.1 Faecousia sp.
AACGGATTCCCACGACCAGTGTGCGCACTGGTCTCGGAATGACCGTCTATTTTAGCGCTTCCTTAATTAGCAAAAGAATCCTTTATCCCACATTACGGAGGAAACCCCCATGCGAATGAGAAAAATGAAGAACTTAGAGCCCAGAATGGAGCGGTGCGCCGCTTACCGTATTGCCGAGCCCGCTGAGAAGAAGGGCACATGGCGTTCCCTCAAGCCCGATGCCTCCGCTCTCTGGGTGGAAGTCGGCTGCGGCAAGGGCAAGTTCACTGTGGAGACTGCGCAGTCGAATCCCGATGTTCTGATGATTGCCGTGGAGCGCTGTCGGGAAGCCATGGTGGTTGCCATGGAGAAGGCGCAGAGCATGAATCTTTCCAATGTTTTCTTCATCGATATGGATGTTGCCGAAATCGAAAACATCTTCGCCCCCGAGGAAATCGACCGCCTGTTCATCAATTTCCCCGACCCTTGGCCCCGCAAGAAGAATGCCAAGCGCCGCCTGACCCACAGGGGATTTCTGGATAAATACTGCCGTGTGGTAAAGCAGGACGGTGAGTTCCACTTCAAAACCGATAATGCGCCTCTCTTTGCGTTCTCTGTGGATGAGTTTGCCGCCTGCGGTCTGACAGTGAAGAACCTGACCCGTGACCTCCACGCAAACGGCATTGTGGGCATCATGACGGGATATGAGGAGAAGTTCCACGCCCTCGGCACGCCCATCAACCGCTGTGAAGTGGTGTGCAAGCCCTTCGTCCTGCCCCCCGAGGAAAAGAAGGCTACGGAGGCAGAGGCATGACCTACTTCGCACAATCCTGCGATGTGGCAGTCATCGGCGCAGGTCACGCCGGCATTGAGGCGGCCCTTGCCTGCGCTCGGCTTGGCCTTTCCACCATCCTTTTCACCATTAACTTGGATGCCGTGGGCAATATGCCCTGCAACCCCGCCATCGGCGGCACGGGCAAAGGCCATCTGGTACGGGAGCTGGATGCACTGGGCGGTGAGATGGGTGCGGCTGCGGATGCCTGCTGTATCCAGTACCGTATGCTCAATCGAGGCAAAGGCCCTGCCGTCCACTCTCTGCGTGCGCAGGCTGACCGACGCCGCTATCAGGAGTATATGAAGCACACCATCGAGAGAACGCCCAATCTGGAACTCAAGCAGGCGCAGATTACCGCCGTTCTCACCGAAAACGGAGCTGTGACCGGTGTGCAGACCCAACTTGGTGCTGTTTACAGTGCCAAGGCCGTGGTCATTGCCACGGGCACTTACCTTGACAGTGACATCATCATCGGCGAAAATGTGATTCCCTCCGGCCCCGACGGCATGCACCCAAGTGTGGGCCTTGCCGATAACCTCAAGGAGCTGGGGCTTTCCCTTCGCCGTTTCAAGACCGGAACGCCCCCCCGAGTCAACCGCCGCTCCATCGACTTTTCCAAAATGGAGCTTCAGCCCGGGGATGATGTGGCCGTTCCCTTTTCCTACCGAACTCAAAACGGTGTGAATAACTCTGCCGTCTGTTATCTCACTTATACCAACGAGGAAACCCACCGCATTATTCGTCAGAACCTGCACCGCA
>JAZRVX010000206.1:0-4966 GCA_045599455.1 Faecousia sp.
GTAGGAAGCGGGCATGGTGAAGTTGATAGCAGCAGCGTAGTCAGCGTTGTACTTCTTCACGGGAGCATTGTCGTAGCCCACGGGCATCTTGGAGACATCAGCGCCGTTCACCATGATGTCGTAAGCCATCTCACCGCAGACACGGCCGATGTTGTAGTAGCTGATGGAGACGGTAGCCAGACCACCGCCGGAGCACATGCCTTCCTCACCGCAGATGACGGGGATGCCGGCGGGCTCGCAGATGTTGGCCACGATGGTCATGTTGGAAGCAGCGGTGTTATCGGTGGGGATGTACAGAGCGTCAGCACCCTCGATTGCGGCGGTCACAGCTGCCTGAATGTCGTTGGAGTCGGCGAATTTGTGGACAGTGCACTCGGCCTTATCGCCCATGGCAGCGATGAAGTTGTCAGCCTGCAGGACGGAGTTGGGCTCAGCAGAGCAGTACAGGATGGAAACCTTCTTGGCATCGGGAACCAGCTCCAGCAGGCAGTCAACATAGGCCTGAGCGGGCACGCCGTCGGAGGTACCGGAAGCATTCATGCCCAGTGCGCCGTTGGCATCAGCCTCAACACCCAGAGCGGAAGCGAAGTCGGTAACGGAGGTGCCCAGCACGGGGATGGTGTCGGTAGCGGAAACGGCAGCCTGCAGAGCGGGAGTAGCGTTTGCCATAATCAGGTCAACGCCATTGGAAACAAAGCCGGTGGTGATGACGGAGCAGGTAGCGCTGTCGCCCTGAGCGTTCTGGTTGTCGAACTTGACATTGCCGCCCAACTTCTCGGACAGAACATCCATGAAGCCCTGAGTTGCAGCGTCCAGAGCGGGATGCTGAACAAGCTGGCAGATGCCGACATTGTAAACCTTAGCCTCGGGAGCGGGCTCGGTGGCACCGGTGGTCTCGGGAGCAGTCTCGGTCTTGGCACCGCAGGCTGCCATGGAGACAACCATCAGCACGGCCAGAACCAGTGCGAGAATCTTTTTCATTTTCTTTTCTCTCCTTACATAGGTATGGGAATCGATTCCCTTATAGGGAATGCTATCACAGTATACCACTACTTGCGGACAAGTGTCAACACCAAACGCACACAAATGTGAAAATTTTTTTAAGCAACAAATGTACAATATCACGATATGACCATCTCCCCGCCGCCCGGATGGGAGAATACGGGACGATTCCTGCGTTGCGCACAATCCAATCCGGCTCCCTCCGAGAGGGAGCCGGATTCGCAGTCGGTAGACTGCGAAGACTGAGGGAGAATTGCGAAATGTTGTTTATAACGGCAGATAGTTAAAAACCAAAATGTCGCCGGGCTCCATCATCTGCGCTAAGAGCTGCCCTATGGGCGGCTCTTAGCGCAGATGAGGTCAAAAAATATGGAAGTTATTTGTTTTTGAAATATCGTAAAATGCGATAGTGCGGTATTGACCTCATTCGTCTCGGCTGCGCCAGGCCACCTTCCTCAAGGGGAAGGCTTTTTGCTCAGTTCGGAATTATGCAACATATTCCGATTTCTGATTTGCGCCGCTAACGACGGATAACTGACCACTGATACTTCCCCACATCCTGCTTGCGTATTGTGCCGAAATATGCTAAAATCAAAAGAAAAAGGAGGAAAACGCCATGCGAAGACTTTTTGCAATCATGCTTTGTGCTCTGCTGCTGTCCGGCTGCGCCCTTTCCTCCGAGAAAACGCGCCCGAATGATACCCGGATGGTGGTGCTTGCCACCAATCTGCCCGAGGAGACGGTGCTTCCGTTCATCTGTGAATTTGAAAACCGCACGGGGCTGTGGGTGACGGTTCGCACCGGCGCTGCCCGGGAGGTTATGGACATGGCCAGAGCCGGGCAGTGCGACCTGATTCTGGGGCTGGGTGCCGACACCATGGAGGCCAACCGGGATATTTTCCGTGCCCTGCCCTATGAGGCCGAGCTTGCTCCGTGGGTGCCCACGGGCAGCAACTGGATGCCGGTGTTTGCCTCCCGCCCGGTGATTATCTACAACCGCAACCTGATTCAGAATAACCCGCCTGAGGAGTTTTCTGACCTCCTGGACCCCATGTGGAGCGGCCAGATTGCCATGGGCGACCCGGAAAAATGTGATATGGCGGCCATGACCCTGACCATTCTGGGCGGGGACAACCAGTCGGAGCTGGAGGGGCGTTTTGCCTGCCTGCGCCGGAATATTGCCGCTTTGCTGCCCGAGACGCGCTATGCCGTGGACGAGGTGGCCAAGGGCAATGCCAGTCTCGCCATCGTCACCTCCCAGATGCTCTCCGACCGTCCTTTGGGTTCACTGGGCAGGGTCTTCCCGGGCACGGACACCATGGTGTTCACTCAGGCTGCGGGAATTCCCGTGGGCGCGGCCAATCCCGAGGATGCCCGGACGCTTCTGTCCTATTTCCTGTCCGAGGAGGTTCAGACCCTTGCCGCCGAGCACTTTGACGGCATCTCTGTTCTGAGCATCCATTCTGCCGATGCCAGCGTGAATGTGTATGATGCCCGCCATGCAGGTCAGCACCTGTGGGTGGTCATGGAGGCATGGGCTGCGGTATGGGAGGATGCACAATGAAAAACTGGATTCGTCAGTCTTTCCGCAACCGCGTGTTTGCATCCGTGCTGCTTATCACCCTGGTTCCCATCTTCGTGTGCAATGTGCTGACCATGGTGATTATGGTGGGCAGGAGCAACCGTGCCCTCTCCCAGGATGGAAAAGCCCAAGTTACAGCCTGTGCAGATTCCTTCCGGGGAATCTGCGCCGACATTGAGGAAATTGCCGATACACTCAGCACCGGTACCGTGGTGCGCTCCGCTCTGCGCAATCATTCCTCCGATTCCCGGGCAATGTTTCAACGGCTCAATCAGGCCTGTTTCTTTATCCGTGACTTCTGCCGGGTGGACATCGTCTTTGATGACGGTGTCTGCGCCTACACCACCGCCGAGGTAAATCCCGGCGACTACCGCCCCGATTGGGGCATTCTCCGCTGTGCCGCGCAGAGTGACACCACAGTCTACACAGCCGGGGAGGACGGCACTTCCATCTGCGCCGGACAGGCGGTGCGAAGCCGTGACGGCGCGGTGCTGGGCTACACGGTATTCACCATGACCCGTGAGCATATCGACTCCCTCCTTGCCGGGAACTATTCCGATTCCAACGATATCTTCATTATGAGCCCCGCGTGGCGCATGGTCTACAGCTCCCGCTCCGCCTTTCCTGCCGATATGCCGCAGATTCTGCGTGCCGAGCATCTTTCCGGCAAACGCCTGACGGGCGGCGACTACGGCGAATGTAACTTCTACAGCGTGGAAGGAAAGCGCACGGATTTCACCCTGCTGCTGCGCCAGCCCATGACTTTCGCCGCCAGAGTTACCAATGCCTTCTACGGCGTGAATATGTTTCTGACCATTACAAGTCTTCTGTTGTGTATTGCCTATGCTTTCTGGCTGTCCGACCATCTGGCTCAGCCCGTTGACAAGATGACCTCCGCCATGAGCCGCATCAGCGCGGGTGACTTGGACACGGTCATTGATATCACCCGCGAGGATGAATTCGGCAGACTGGGCGAGGATTTCAACCGCATGACCGCCCGGTACAAGGAAAACTTGGAAACCTCCGTCTCCCGCCAGCGGGAGCTGGATGAAACTCAGGTGCGCATGATGCAGGCGCAGCTCAATCCCCATTTCCTTTATAATACGCTGGACTCCATTAAGTGGATGGGCGTGACCAACCACATGCCCGAGATTGCCCGCATGTCCGCCGACCTCGGGGCGCTGCTGCGGGCAAGTATCTCCGGCGACGAGTTCATAACATTGGAGCAGGAACTGGAGCTTATTGAGCGCTACCTCGAAATCCAGTACATCCGCTTTGAAGACCGTTTCACCTGTGAGATTGATGTGCCGTGGGAACTGCAGCAGTGCATGATTCCCAAGCTGTGTTTGCAGCCCATTGTGGAGAATGCCATTATTCACGGTGTGGCGGATTTGCAGGAGGGCTATATCAAGGTCACGGGAAGCCGCGACGGCGGCGATTTGGTGCTGTGCGTTGCCGACAACGGCGTGGGCTTTCCCGAGGAGATTATGGAGCAGATTCTCCATCCTACCGATATGCACCCTCAGCGCCATTTGGGACTGTTTAATGTCAACCGCATCCTGCGCCTGAACTACGGTGAGGGCAGCGGGATATCCGTACAGAGTGAACCCGGGCAGGGGAGCCGAGTGCTTCTGCGCCTGCCCATGCACCCGAAAGAAAGCGAAGGAGGAACCAACCCATGCTGAAAGTTCTGATTGTGGATGACGAGCCGACCATGCGCAAGGGCCTTGTGATGGGCGTGGACTGGGCTGCCATGGACTGCGTGGTAGTGGGCGAGGCCGCCAACGGCGAGGAGGGCTTACAGGCCGCCGAGCGCTATAACCCCGGCCTTATTATCACCGATATCCGTATGCCGAGAATGGACGGATTGCAGATGCTTGCCGAGCTTCGAAAGCGGGGGAGCATGGTGCATGTTATCCTGCTGACGGCCTACGGCGATTTTGACTATGTGCGCTCTGCGCTCCAGCTGGGTGCGGTGGACTATCTGCTGAAGCCCTTCCGGGATGCGGAGCTGACAGCCGCCATTGCGCGGCTCCAGGCGTGGCAGTCGGGCAAGGAAAATCTGCCCGATGTCCTCTCTCCCGTCCTGCCGGAGAAGGGGGACAAGAGCAAGTATGTCCTGCAGGCGGTGTCTTTCATCACCGAGCACTATACCGATGTGGATATCTCCATTACCACCATTGCGGAGGCTCTGGGGGTCAGCGAAGGCCACCTGAGCCATATCTTTAAGAAGGAAACCAGCTATACCGTCATTTCCTACCTGACCCAGTACCGCATTCATGCGGCCATGGAGCTATTAAAGGACTGCCGCTATAAGGTCTACGAGGTGGCGGAGCAGGTGGGCTACCGGGATGTGAGCTATTTCAGCTCCACCTTTAAGAA